>JBKJOR010000137.1:0-3162 GCA_046595575.1 Pyrinomonadaceae bacterium
GCGCACTCGATGCAAGACCCGGGAAGAGGCATATTGTGACAACCCGAGTTGAACACGAGGCGGTGCGCAATCTCATCGGTTTGCTTGAACGGAACGGATTCGATGTCACATGGATCGACGTCGATGAAAGCGGAGCACTCGATTTGGACCAGCTAAGCGTTTCGCTGCGAAGAGACACGGCCGTCGTCTCCGTGATGATGGCCAACAACGAGACGGGGATTCTGTTTCCTGTCGAAGATGTCGCACGAATCGTGAAAGAAAGGTCGGACGCTCTTATCCATGTCGATGGTGTTAACGCTGCCGGAAAGATACCCATCGATCTTGCGGAAACACAGATCGACCTTTTCTCGATATCCGCACATAAATTTTACGGGCCGAAAGGGATCGGTGCTCTATACATCCGCGACGGTGTAGAGCTACCGGCGTTCGCCATCGGTGGCGGTCAGGAATCCGGCCGACGCGCCGGGACAGAAGCTGTTCACCAGATCACGGGAATCGGTGCGGCCGCCGATATTGTTCGCGATCTCTCGGCAATGACCCAGGTCGGGGTTTTGCGGGAAAGGCTCGAGGGCGAGATCCTCCGCCGAATCGCCGATTCGTCGATCAATGGCACGAGCGATCCGGCACGTCGCCTGCCTAACACCTCAAGCATTTCGTTCGAGAATACGAATGGCGAGGCCATTCTCGCTCGGCTCGATGACGCAGGTATCTGCGTCTCGACCGGCTCCGCGTGCAACTCTGCCGATCACAAAGTTTCGCCGGTTTTAGAAGCGATGAACGTTCCGTATTCGAAGGCGATGGGTTCTATCAGATTTTCACTTGGAAGATATAACACCGACGAAGAGGTAACCGAGGTCGTTGCGGAAGTAGAGAGAACGGTTAAAGAGTTGCGAAGCATCGGGGGCTGACGGGAGCTCCACGTTTTAGCTCCGGCGTCACGCCGCTTTCTCGATCCCGTACCTCGCGATCTTCAGGTAGAGACCGCGACGGGTCAGTCCGAGCTCAACAGCGACTCGGGAGATGTTCCAGTTGTTACGCCCGAGCGCCGCCTTGATCATCTGCATCTCGAGTTCGGTTACGGCATGTTCCAAAGTCCCGCCTTCCGGAATATTCTTAAAGGGCGAGAAGGGGGTGTCGTAGGTCGTGATCGTTTTTGTATTGCCCTGCATCTGCGGCGTCATTGGTTTAGCCGCCCGTTTTAGTTCGGGAGAGAGGTTGTCGGGAGTTACGACTTCGTTGTCGACCGCACGTGCAATGATCCGCTGAACCTCATTACACAACTGCCTGACATTTCCTTCCCAGTTGCAGACCATAAGCAGATCGATGGTTTGCGGAGTGAAGGTGATGTCGTGCTTACCAAAGCGCGATGAATAATGGTTGATGTAGTAGTTAATGATCGGCGGGATTTCGGACCGCCGTTCTCTCAGCGGCGGGACGCGCAAACGAATCACGTTCAAACGGTAGTAAAGGTCTTCGCGAAACGTGCCCTCGGCCACCTTTTGTTCGAGCGGCATGTTTGTCGCCGCGATCACTCGCACATCTACCTTGATCGGTCTCTTTTCGCCGATCGGCTGCACTTCGCCTTCCTGTAAAAACCGCAAGAGCTTTGGCTGGACATCCAACGGCAGATCGCCGATCTCATCCAAAAACAGAGTTCCACCGTCGGCCGCACGGATCATCCCGGGTGAATCCGTGACCGCACCCGTGAACGCGCCTTTCCGGTATCCGAAAAGATGGCCTTCGGCGAGCTCCTTTGGTACGGCGGTGCAGTTGAAAGGAACAAAGATCTTGTCCTTGCGATTCGAAAGGGTGTGGATCGCACGCGAAACGAGTTCCTTACCGGTTCCGGACTCGCCGGTGACGAGCACCGTCACGTCGGATGAGCGGATCTTATAAACCTCTTCGACAAGCGCCGTCATCGCCGGGGAGGAATGAATAAACCCAGGCATCAAACTGTTGGACGTGTAGGAACTCAACTCCTGTTCGATCGGCGCCGACTTGTCTTTCTCGCGGAGCGAGATGACATCCATTCCGAGTTCGACGACCCGGATCGCGGGCTGAAGCGAACCGCCGTCATTTAACAAAGCTCCGTCTTTCGGGTGAATGATAAGCACAGCCGTTTTAGCGTTCGACGCTTTTAAAGGAACGACAGCGACGTTCCTCGTGCGCGTAAACAGCTTTTCGCCGCCTTTGAGCGAGGCGTCCTCAAGTCTTCTGATGAGGTCGGCGCTTTCCTCTGGCGAATAGCCGTGTGTGATAAACGGAACGAGTTTCTTTTCGTCATTCGGTTCCGCAATTATGATCTTCTTCGCCTGGCTCTCCTGCCTGAGGACAGCTACCAGCTCGCGGAACAACAATTCCCGCGATGCCGTCGCCTCGGCTAGCCGAACCATTAAAAGTTGGGACGCAGCCGAATTGGTAATGACCGGACGCTTAAATTCCCCCGAGCTGAGCGAACGGATTTCCGCGAGTCGGCTATCGGCGCGATCCGCGAAAAGGGTGACCCCCAGCGTGCGAAAAACCTCTCGGGCCCGTGTAAGTTGCCTTATCGCCCGAGCCCTGCTCTCCTCGCCAAGGTTTTCTCCTATCAGCAACCTGGCGAAGGCGGAGTGATAAATATCCTCCGAAGCTTCGAAGATCGTCAGGCTTCGGTTCAGGTGATGCACGGCGAGTTCGCTGTCACCACCTTCCAAGGCGGCCAGTCCGCGAATACGCTGAATGTTCCCTAGCACAAAAAAGTCGGAACTGGGGTCGCGCTCCTCTATCACCGAAAGGGCGTTCTCGCACTCCGAAACGCTTCCGTTCTGGAGGCAGCTTTCCGCAAGCACGAGGCCGGCCATGTTTGCATAATGCTTATCGCCGATCCGCTCGCAAAGTTCTATTGTCTCGCGTGCTTTGGCAACCGCTTTGTCGACGGAACCCTGGGCCAGATAACATCGAGCCAGGTTTCGCATCGCCTGAGCCTCGTACCATTCGCGCTTACGATCGCGGGCGACCTTTACCGCCTGCTCCAAAAAGTCTTCCGCGTCGTCGAGTTGCCCGCGAAGTATCTTCAGTTCACCCAGCGAGTCCAGGATCCCGGCGACGTGTACATGATTCTTGTCGATCGCCAGGTCGAGCGAACGCTTGATTATTTCCTCGGCACGCGGCCATTCACCGACG
>JBKJOR010000397.1:0-6505 GCA_046595575.1 Pyrinomonadaceae bacterium
TGAGGTCACCGTAATGAAGGAATAAACTCGTGTCGAGAATTTCGGGGTTCTCGTAGAGATGGTTGATTCGACCTGTATTGAAGGAACTCGACCGCCGGATAATTCCGTGGACCTCGTATCCTTTTTGCAGCAAGATCTCGGTCAGGTAACTTCCGTCCTGTCCGGTGATGCCTGTGATGAGCGCCTTTTTCATAAGAGCGAAACTAAACCTTTATCCGTTGTGATGACGACGCGTTCTCGAGGTACCAATCGTAAACCTGGTCGAGTCCGTCGGACAGCTCGATCTTGTGCCGCCAACCGAACTCTTGCATTCTGCTGACATCGAGAAGCTTCTGCATGGTCCCGTCGGGCTTCGATTCATCGCAGACGATATCGCCGACAAAGCCGACCACTCCCGCTATCAAACGGGCGGTCTCGATGATCTCGAGATCTTTTCCCGTCCCGACGTTTAAGTGCGATATACCCCGATCGTAAACATCTTCCGCGTCGACCTGCTCGAGCGCAAACGCGATAGCACCGGCGAGATCATCGACGTGCATAAACTCGCGCCGCGGACGTCCGCTTCCCCATATGCGAACGTTCTCCGCGCCCGACATTTTTGCCTCGTGAAACTTGCGGATGAGTGCCGGGATAACGTGCGATGTTTCGAGATCGAAGTTATCGTTCGGACCGTAAAGATTGGTCGGCATCAAGGACAGGAAGTTACTCCCATGCTGTCGAAAATAACTCTCGCAGAGTTTGATGCCCGCGATCTTTGCGATCGCGTACGGCTCATTGGTGAACTCAAGATAGCCGGAAAGAAGTTCTTCTTCACGCATCGGCTGAGCGGCGAGCTTCGGGTAAATGCACGAACTTCCGAGAAGGATTAGCTTCTCGACCCCAGCTTCGAAGGCGGCGTGGATCACGTTCGCCTCGATCATCAGATTCTGATAGATAAAATCGGCGCGGTATTTATTGTTTGCCAGAATCCCGCCGACCTTGGCCGCGGCGAGGATGATGACCTCGGGGGAAGCCGAGCGAAAAAAACTCTTCACCTGATGCTGGTCCGTTAGATCGGCTTTGGCCGAGCTTGGAGTAAGCAGGTTCGTGTAGCCCCGTCGCGACAGTTCCCGCACTACGGAACTTCCAACCATGCCGCCGGCCCCGGCAACGAAGATACTTGTGTTTGGTGAGATCATCTAGTAACAGGCTGTCAGAGGCCGTTCAGATCGGCGCGGCAAAAAAAGGCACTTTCCAGCTTATTACGCGAGATGTGGCATCTCTCACTGCTCGTCGCCTGGCCGATAATTATTGCGGTGATAATAGTTCTGGTAATAGTAATTATCCTGCGACCGCATATTCACGTTATTAAGTACAACCCCGAAGATCTTTGCACCGACGTCCTGTAGAAGCTGGCGTGCCCGTCGCACCACTTGACGCGAGCTCTTGCCGGCATGAACGACCAGGATTACTCCGTCAACCATGGACGCGATCAACACGCCGTCCGTGAATGAAGTGATCGGCGGTGAGTCGACAACGACGTGCGTGAAATGGACCGAAAGCAGTTTCAAAAGGTTCGCCATCTGCTCGGAACCGATGAGCTCTGCCGGATTCGGCGGTATCGGGCCGGAAGTCAGAAGATTCAGCTTCGTACCTTCGTCCTGCTTTACGACGTTCAGGATCTCTTTCTCGCTAAGCTCCGTCGAAAGGATCGTGCTCAGTCCTTCTCCGTTCTCGATATTGAACACCGAGTGCAGCCGCGGGCGACGCATGTCCGCGTCGATGATCAGAACCTTTGCTCCTGTTTGAGCAAGACTAATCGCGGTATTTGTCGCTGTCGTCGTTTTTCCTTCCGACGGCAGGCTCGACGTAATGAGCAAGGACTTCGGCGCGTGACCGGCGGATGAAAGCAATATTGACGTTCTCAGTTGACGATAGGCCTCAGCCAGCGCCGAGCGCGAGTCCGCGTTGATGAGCAATTCAGAGTTCGCTTGATCCTCGAGCTCCTCGGTGGTCGCTCCTACCAAAAGAAGACGCCGCTTCGGTATCGAATCGATCGTCGGGATCGCTGCGAGGGCAGGAAGCTGGAGGTAGGTCTCGATCTCCTCGGTGGTCCGGATAGTGTCATCCAGATATTCGAGGAAGAGCGCGAGGCCCATTCCGAAAAGTGTCGATAAAAACAGTGCCGCCATCACGGTCGTGACCCTGCTTGGAGAAATCGGATTCTCAGGCGGTATCGCGAATCCGACAACGCTGATGTTGTTATCGGAGCCCTGAGAGGCAACGTCATTCGAGCTCTGCTGCTTTCGAAGATTGTCGAGAAAACCCTTATTGGTCTCGATAGTTTGTTCGAGCAGTTTTAGCCGAACGGCTCCCGTGTTCTGACCCTGGGCCTCGTTGTACTGCTCGTTATAAGCGGCCCGGATCTTGCTCTCTTCACCGAGACCCTGCATGTACTTGGTTCGCAAGTTCTCGACAAGAACTTTCGCTGTGCGATCGCGGAGGCTCTGAACCTCTTCGTTATTCTTTTCGATCACCTTGCTTAAGGATTCTTCGAGACTTTTGATCATCGTATCTTTTTCGATGATCTCCGGAGCCGACTCTTTATATTCCTGTAGCAAGCGAGCTCGATCGGAACGGATCTCGGCGATCCTCTTCTGAGTTTCATTTCGCAGCGTGGAAATGTTGTTCTCACGTTCGGTGATGAACCGCGCGTTTTCCTGCTCGGCCCTAGCTCTAATGCTCTCGGCTGAATCCTTGATCGAAAGGTATTCGGCTTCCGCGGTCTTCCGCTTGTTCTCTGCGGTTAGAAGGTCCTTATTCAAACCCGAGAGACGCGAAAGCACGATCGTCTGATCGTTTTCAGTCTGAAGAATTCCGGCGCTTTGCTTTAGCTCGACGAGCTCGATCTCGCCTGAACGGATCTCGGACTGCAGATCGGTTATGCGCTTCTGGAGAAAATCACTCGTCTTCCGGCTCGTTCCGGAACGCTTATTCTGATTCGCGATAACGAAGGTCTCGCCAATGCTATTGACAACGAAGGCGGCAAGCTGTGGATTGGTATGGCGGAACGAAAGTTCGATCAGACGTGTATCCTTGACCGTTGCTCGCGACTCGCGAACCGGTTCAACACCCATGTTCTTGCGTATTACATCGACGTAAGGAGCAAGCCGTACAGCTTCGGCAATATCTTCAGAGGATAAAAGCGTTGAGTTTGCGGTTGCCGCAAATTCTTCCGTCGAGGATTGGTCTTTCTTTGGGTCGCTCGCGAGGCCAAGTGTCCTGAGCATCGAGCGGAGCATACCAACTTCTGCTATCGCAGTCAGGAACTCTTTGTTCGTGTCGAGGCTATGCTCCTTTACGACCTGACGCAGCAAGCTCTCAGAATCAAGAAGCTGTAGTTGGGTGTTGAAGTAAGAGGGGTCCGGGTTGGCGAGTGGGATCGGCCGGTCGCTTGTTACGAGCTCTGGATTAGGTTGTTCGAGATCTACCTGGATTCGCGCGGTCGCCGCATAGACGTTCGGCTTTCTAGCCATATAGATCGCAGCAAGCGTAGTTACTAGCACCGCGATTCCGACGACGAGCCAGAGCCTTTTTCGAACTGCCTTCCAATAGTCGAGCAGCTGAAATCCCTCGGCGGCGTAAGGTTCGCGATACGCCGGATAGCGGCCAGAACCCGGCACTATCTGAGGCTCGAAATGGTGTTCCAAATCCACCGACTCACCTAGCGTCTTATGGGCGATCTCACGACTTTCTTTCATTTTTTAAAATTTAGGGAACCTTATAGAAGAGGCCCGGCAGGCCTTGAGTCAAAGATCGCCCAATACTATTAATAATTTCTTTTGTTTTATCCGTATTCACCGCGACGACATCGTTAGGTTCAAGAAAAGGGTCCGCTACTTTTCGTTTTATGATGTCGTCGAGATTGTAGATTAGTTCTTCTCGATCGGTGCTTCCCGATTTCTGCCGTAGAACCTTAATCTTCCCCTTAGCGCTTGCCGACTTCAAACCTTCCGCGGTAGCGATCGCCTGCGTAAGGGTTATCGGCTCTTTGATCTCGACACGTCCCTGTTTATTCACATTACCGTACACATACACGGCGTCGGCGTCCATGACAGAAACGATATCGCCGGGGCGCATAATGAGATTTTCTTTAGCCTCGAGAATGTCCTTCAACCGATAGTCGAGTAGCTGGATATCTTCTGCGGTTCCGCCGGAAGCCTCGTTCAACGCGCAATTCGAGGTACTTCCAGTGCGGGCAACAAGGACCCGCGTCCCTGCTTCCTTCGAAGGACCGCCAGCCTGGGCGAGTAGTTCGAGCAGACGTACGCGTCGACTGATCATGAATTGACCTGGTTTCCCGACGGCGCCAATGACAGCGAACGCCCGCGAGCGCTGCTCGACCGCAACAACATTAACCTCTGGATTTTTTAGATAGTCCTTCCGGTAGGCATCCTCAATGTCACGCTTAAGTTCGAACTCCGTCTTGCAGACCGCAGGGATCGGTTCCGGAAGACGAAATAGGTTGATCGTTCCGTTTGTATTAACGCTGACTCTTTGCGTAAGTTCGGGATGCCGGAAGACCTGAACTTCAAGCTGATCCTGAAAACCGATACGATATCGCTCTTCCTTTCCCAAAGGGTCATCAGACACCTTCAGAGCGACCGGCACATTCGTCGGATTCGCCGGCCGGGATTCACCAACAGTCTGTCCGACCGCCGTCGATAGGGTAGCTGATGCGACGACACATAAGAACAACGGATGAATAAATGCTCTCATTCTATTTAACTCCATAATACCGTGAGCTCATTAAACCAGGCTTTTGATTTGTCCGATCCTGGATAAAGTTGTACGCGACTTTAGCGTCTGAGAGCTAAAACACTTGTAAGGAAAGTAGTTTAGCAGACGAAGTTAGCTTTGAAAACCGCAATTTTACAACCGCGGCGTTTTTGCTACACTTTTGAAACGCACGTCGGGTCCGCCTCCTGCTATGGAAAACACTACGCCGATGCATCGGCAGTACCTCGAGATAAAGAAACTCTACCCCGGCACTCTGCTCTTCTTTCGGTTAGGCGATTTTTATGAGCTTTTCAATGAAGATGCGGTCACTGGAGCCCGCGAGCTCCAGATAACACTTACAGCCAGGCAGAAGGACTCAAAGAACCCGATACCGATGTGCGGCGTCCCGCATCATGCAGCATCGAGTTATATCGCGCGCCTTGTAAAAAAGGGCTATCGGGTAGCTATCTGCGAGCAGGCGGAGCCTTCGGCTAAAGGTATTAAGCTCGTCCGGCGTGAGGTCGTCAGGGTGATCACCCCCGGGACTGCGGTGGAAGCACAGCTTTCTGAGCCGGGCGAATCTGTCTATCTCGCTGCGATCTCTGGCGACGGCTCGAGCTTTGCGGCGGCGTTTCTCGATGTTTCAACGGGCGGGTTTTCCGCCACCGAGATTTCTTCGGATTCGACCGCATGGGAACGAATCTGCGAGATCGTCGAGAGCTATGCACCGCGGGAGATCCTGTGCCCGGAGAATATGCGAAGGAGTGTTGATGAGGCATTTCGCGGATTGCGGGCCGCACCCGTTCTACTAGGGGAGGATTTCCAGCCGTCCTCAACTCTGACGGTTACGGTGGTAGACGACAGGTTTTTTGATGTCGATGATGCCGAATCAAATCTGAAAACCCAGTTTCGGGTAGTCGACCTCGCGGGGATCGGTCTGACCGGCCGCAAAGAAGCTATCCGTGCGGCGGGCGCCGCATTGAAATACGCACAAGAAACGCAAAAGGCTGCTGCCGAGCATATCTCCGAGATAAGTTTTTTTGAATCGCACGATTCGATGATCCTCGATTCGGTAACCTTGCGTAATCTTGAGATCATCGAAACGCGAGCCGAGAGCGGAAGTCGAGCGCTCTTCCATATTCTTAACGAGACGATCACTAGCATGGGTGCCCGACTTCTGAAAAGTTGGTTACTCAGACCGTCGATAAAAAGAAGTGAGATCCAGACCCGGCTCGCGGCGGTAGCCGAGCTCACCGATGCGATGCTGCGTGAGAGACTCCGGTTCATGCTGAAGGAAGTAGCCGATCTTGAGCGGCTTGTCGGTCGGGTAAACCTGGGCACCGCGACCGCACGCGATCTGGTTTCGCTCAATCGCTCGCTTGAACAAGTTCCGGAGATCAACTCGGCAATGGCCGACGTGTCTTCCCTGCTGCTTCAGGTTTTGAACGAGAATATTTTTCCCCTTCCCGAACTTACCGATCTCGTCGGTCGGGCCATCGATCCGGAACCGCCGCCAAACCTGACTGATGGAGGTACGATACGCGACGGATTCAACGCCGAGCTCGATGAGCTTCGTTCGATATCGCGATCGGCAAAGCAGACCATTGCGAGCTTTGAAGAGCAGGAAAGAACACGTACAGGAATCTCAAACCTCAAGGTCAGGTTCAACAACGTATTCGGCTACTACATTGAGATCTCGAAGGGCAACCTCTCCCGTTCGCCCGCCGACTACGAACGACGTCAGACG
>JBKJOR010000466.1:0-6256 GCA_046595575.1 Pyrinomonadaceae bacterium
GTTGAGCGAAGCTCATCCTGCATCTGGTTAGCGGTGGGAGCAATGCGCTCTTGTATTTGCCAGTTAATAACTCCAATTGCAACCATCAAAACCATACAGGGCAACAGAAGGCGATAAACACTTTCACCGGCTGACGTCCAAGTGACAATCTCGTTTTGTCGAGACTTGATCACGTAGGTCGCAAGAGTTGCAACCATCGCGGCCGATGGTGCAAGCTGCAGGTAAACGAAGGGCAAGAGATAGAAAAGATACTTCGATAACATCACGATGCCGTTCTCGGTCGTGCCTGCAAACCTCCATAGTTCGAACGCAGTAAAAATCATGAACACAACAGACAGGAAACCGAGCGTGAGGAGGTAATATTTTAGAATGCTCGTTAAAAGGTCAAAATCCCTGATACCCGTTGTAACGTCGACAAAGAAATTACCGCGACGAGTCGATTTACTACGAAATCTCAAAGTCGAGAATCTTGCTGCAACCCCATGTCCTACGCGAGACAGAAAAGCTAGTTTGCCGGAGTAGTAAAACCACGCGATCGCGAAAAGACTCACGACGACAGGTATCAGACTCCCTTCAAATACGGATACTCGGCCGGTTCGGGCTAGCTGCTCTCCCAAAAACGCGAGCAAGTAATATCCGATCAAACTTGCGAGTGCTATGAGGAATCCGAACCCTCTCCCCTGCCGGTGAAATCGAAGGACTAACGACGTTCCGAGCAGGCAAAAGATCAACGGCGTCACGGATAATATGATCCGACGCTGCCATAGAATTTCCGCTTCCGTTCGCTCACGCCCATCTCGCTTGCCGGCGTATTCGGCAAGCTGAGCTAGGCCAAGCTCCTCGGGCGTCAAATCTGCACTGCTGAGCCTTTGAATTAACTCACCGCGGCGGGTCTGGATAGCAAAGCGAACATCTCCGATCCTTTCCGAAACAAACTTCTCAGAGTCACTCGATCGATTAAAAGTTGTAGAGATCGCATTCTCGAGGACCAACTCGGATGACTCGCCCGACGAATCGATCCGGCCGTTGGTAGATGTGAGCAACCGAACGGTTCCGGTCTTTTCGTCCTCGTGATGAACAAAAATGTTCCTCCACTCACCGTCAGATATGTCGCCATCTCTTACGTAGATCGTGTAACCGGCAACCTCACTATTAAAAACCCCGGGCTCGATCGGCGACTCCAGCTTGTAGAGAGCCGTTTGCATCGCCACACGCCGGACGATGCTCGCCGCAAGGGGAACGCCGTAAAGATTTATGAAGAACGCGAAGATCGAAAGAAAGATGCCGACCATGAGGATCGGAACTGTTATCGCGAGATTTCCTACACCAGCCGCCCGGATCGCAACGAGTTCGCTATCTCCCTGCATCTTTGAGAGGCCGATAATGACCCCAACTAAAACCGCCATCGGACAGGTAAACGCAATTACATTAGGAACGAGGGCGATAGTAAGCTGCCATACGAGGTTGGCTGGAATGTTGGCGCTAAAGAATATGTCTGCGAATCTACTGGCCTGTTGAACAAATAGTATGACGCTCAGCAACAGCCAAGAAAAAACGAAGTAAGGCAGAACTGCCCGGACGAGATAGAATGAAATCGTAAGGCTAAAACGCATGGAATCGCTTAGAAATTGACCGCGAAGCTCTTCTCACTTGCGACCTCTTTGCCAATCACGCTTGAGATGATGCGTTTTAGGATCGCCGACACGATCCGAACGGCTTCGACTCTATCATTATCCCCAGCGATAAAGTCCGCAGGCCCGCACCTTTGAACTTGGTAAAAAATGTCCCGTTGGTGGCTGGTTAGAGTTTGATGACTGCGGGATCTTCGACAGTCGGCACATAGCAAACTAAAGTCCGCCTGAACATCGGTAGCTTCGCCCGAGTCCAACGTCCGCCGGCAGCGGTCGCAATCGTTCCAGTTGGGGAGAAATCCACCCAAACGAAGAAGCCAGATTTCGAAGTACAAGCGAAGCTCGGCCAACTGTTCCGTCGTACCAACCTTAACTTCCACACACGCCTTTACCATCCGGTATAACTTTTCGTTCGGATCGTGCGGTGGGGCAAACAGCGACAAGAGATCGGCCATGTAGGAAAAGGTTTGAAGGTATGCGGGAATGCTCGCCTGTTCGAAAGATGATCGGACCAGTTCCACGTTCTGTATGCTGGCGAGCTCGCTATTCTCCTTCTGAAAATAGCTCAGCATGACGGTCGAGAATGGCTCAAGCGTGCTTCCGAAACGACTCTTCAGTCGCTTCGCTCCTTTAGCAACACCTCGGACTAATCCATGGTCGCGTGTAAAAAACAGGACTATTCGATCGGCTTCAGAGAGGCTATAACTCCTAAGGACGAGGCTTTCGGTTTCGAAAAGCGGCATTAGCTAAGGAATAAAATACAGGACCCAGGCGATCACAAGGCTAATTCCAACGAACTGCAGGAAGGTCTTTGATCCGTACCAAATCCTTTCCTTTGGCGTGCCTCCAGCGAACGCCCCGAAGAGAAGAGAGACGAAAAACGCAAAGCCCAGCAGGTAGAGAAAATGAATCATTTCTTCCTCCCTAGGCTAATATCGATCGCATCCATCGTAGCCAGGTAGTTTAAAAGTCCGGCCGTCTCCAGAAAGCGTCCGCCATATTCAAAAGTCGATAACGCTGCCATGTTAGGGGCGGGTTCAACCGATACTAGAAAGCTAATTATCGATCCGAGACCATTTCCAAGCTTAGAAAAGACGTTTAGTAAATATAGAAGCTGGCCGTCTTTATAATCGAATCCCGGATAGTAAGCGCCGCCGCTCATTACGGCGATTATGAACATAAGCCAGATTGAGCCGCCGATGATGGCCGCCCGCTTGTACCGTTTTTGTATGAGGTGCCCGACTCCGGGGAGAAACCACGCGAGCAGGCCAATAATAACGGGATTATTCATTAGAAACTCATCCTTTAGAATTCACAATCACTTTAAGAGTCGCTTCTTAGACTTCCGGAATTAACTCGAACGACAGCCACTTAAACGAAGTGTAATAAATAGTCTCCGCATTTCGAGATATTACTTTAGATGACTCGAGACTTTGCGACTGACTTCGCTCAAGGGAAGAGTAACCACATCTAATTCAACATCTACGCCCGGTGACCTGAGGTCCCGGATGGCGTTTCTGTCTTCCTGTCCGAGCATTCCGTAACGAAACTCTCAAATATTCTTTTCGAAAAAGCATCCGAATTCCACGATAGTTCCGGGTGCCACTGCAAGCCGAGGACAAAGCGTTCCGGTCGAGTGTCTACGATGCCTTCTATTATACCGTCGTTTGCCCGCGCTACCACTTCGAGCTCGCACCCGGTTTTATTTACGGCCTGATGATGGTGAGAGTTCACCTTTACTTTTACTCCGTCACCGCCCGCTAGCTCAGACAGTATACTTCCAACTGCCAACGAAATAGAGTGAGAGCTCCGTTCGAGATTGCCGACCTGTTGATGCTGTAAGGAATTCTCGACTTGGGCTCCGATATCCTGGATCAGCGTGCCTCCTCTGAAAACATTCAGCGCCTGCATCCCATAACAGATCGCGAGTATCGGAAGCTCTAATCGGTCGGCCTCCGCAAGCACAAGCAGATCAGTTTCGTCTTTCTCCGGCACGACCTTTCTCAACTTCGGATGCGGCTCTTCGCCATAGTATGCCGGGTCCATATCGCTATCGCAGCCAGGTAAGAGAACACCGTCTAGCTGCCCGATCAAAGTCTTTATGAAGTCCTTGTCAGGTATCAGGGGAATGTGAACCGGTAGTCCTCCCGCGGCTTCGATCGCTTCGCTGTAATCCCGGCCAAGGTAGAAACGTCGAGTCTCGTACTCAAGTCGCATCGTCAAGCCGATCCTTGGTCTGTACGCCATAAACTCATTTATGTTCAGACAAATGGCGGCGCCTGTCAATTTGAGCATTTGAAATTAAAACCTTATGATTGGCTTTTATGCAGCCTCAGCAAATCGGTACAGCGATCCGATCGACCACTGTACTTCTCGTGCAGCGAAACGGGTCGGTTGCGATGGCCGGAGACGGACAAGTCACTCTGGGCGAAACCGTTATAAAAGGGAATGCTCGGAAAGTCCGGCGGCTCTCAAACGGCGCCATCCTCGCGGGATTTGCGGGAGCGACCGCGGATGCTTTCTCGCTGCTCTCGCGATTCGAGACGAAGCTCGAGCAATTCCAGGGACAGCTCGAGCGGTCGGCGATCGAGCTCAGCAAAGACTGGCGAACCGATAAATATCTCAGGCATCTCGAAGCACTCCTGATCGTTGCCGATAAAACCGACGCGTTTCTCATTTCCGGAAAGGGTGATGTGATCTCGTCGGATGAAGGCCTGCTCTCCGTCGGATCGGGCAGCATGTTCGCCCTCGCTGCCGCCCGCGCGTTGATGAAACATACTGAACTGTCAGCTCGCGAGATCGCGGGTGAAGCGATGAGCATTGCGAGCGAGATATGCATCTATACCAATTCTGAGATCGTTGTTGAGGAATTATAAAGATCAATGCCGATCTATCTGGGTGGAGAAACAAAGAAACTTGAGACGAGGCCCAAGCTCGATGAACTGACGCCCCGTCAGATCGTTGCAGAGCTCGACAAGTATGTGGTCGGGCAGACCGCTGCAAAACGCTCAGTTGCCGTAGCTTTGCGGAATCGAATTCGGCGTCAAAAGCTTCCGCCGGAGATCGCACAGGATGTCTTGCCAAAGAATATTCTGATGATCGGATCGACGGGAGTCGGGAAGACCGAAATTGCGCGCCGGCTGGCTCGAATTGCAGACTCACCATTTATCAAGATCGAGGCCTCCAAATTTACCGAGGTTGGTTACGTCGGCCGCGATGTAGAGAGCATGATTCGAGAGCTAACGGACGTTGCCGTCGACATGACGAAGCAAGCGGCTTATGAGGATGTTCTTACTCGAGCGGAAGAGAATGCCGAGGAATCGATCCTGGATATTCTGCTTCCGCTCTCCAACCTGCACTACCAAGATCCGCTCGACCACGACACGAGTGAAGTCGAAGGAAAAGCTAACCGCACACGCGAGAAACTCCGCGAGCAACTCCGACGTGGGGAACTCGATGAGCGTCCGATCGATATCGATACGCAGGACCGCGGGAATACCACTATAGATTTCGTCGGTGGCCAGGGAATGGAGGAAATGGGTGTTAACCTCCGCGACATGTTCGGAAATCTTTTTCCGACGAAGACCGTCAGGCGAAAGATGAAGGTCGGCGAGGCATTTGCCTACCTCGTTCGTGAAGAGCAGGAACAGCTTGCCGACATGGACCAGATCACTCGCACCGCGATCCAAAAAACCCAGGATTCGGGGATCATCTTTCTCGACGAGATCGACAAGATAGCCGGGAGGGAATCCAGCGGTAACCCGGATGTGTCACGAGAGGGTGTTCAACGGGACCTGCTTCCGATAGTCGAAGGCACCAACGTCAATACGCGGTATGGAATGGTCAATACCGAACACATTCTATTTATCGCCGCCGGAGCGTTTCACATTTCGAAGCCCTCAGACCTTATCCCGGAACTACAAGGCAGATTTCCGATCCGGGTGGAGCTTGAAGCATTGACCGTCGAAGACCTTAAGCGCATCCTGGTTCAACCCAAGAACTCACTAATTAAGCAATACCAAGCACTGCTTAAAACGGAGGGTATCGAACTCACTTTTACCGATGGCGCAATATCAAAGATCGCCGACATGACAGGCGAGATGAACCGCAGTACGGAGAACATTGGTGCTCGAAGACTTCATACGTTACTTGAGAAGCTGCTCGAAGAGATCAGCTTTCTCGGGAGCGAACTTGAGGTTAAGCACCAGCAAATTGACGCTGAATATGTCGATTCGCGCTTAAGCAGCCTGATTCAGGATCCCAATTTGCGCCAGTACGTCTTATGATTTAATCAGATGATGAATCCCTCATCGAACACCGCATATACATTAAGCATTTGTCTTAAGCTTATGATGGCTAAAGCACCGTTAGCACTTTTAGCACTTGTGCTGCTTAGCGGTTTAAGCTGTGGTAAGCGGAAGCCGCCTGTACCACCGACCGAACGCGTCTTACAGCGAGTCGAGTTAAGCGGTTTTCAACGCGGCAGTCAGGTGATCCTGTCATGGAAGATGCCCGCCACAAATGCTTTGGAAGGCAAAGTTGAGCACATTGACCGAGCCGACATTTATAGACTGGCCGAACCGCTCACAGCTTCCACGGCGATATCGGAAGAAGAATTCGCGTCC
>JBKJOR010000364.1:0-18715 GCA_046595575.1 Pyrinomonadaceae bacterium
TGGATCCACCCTTACTTGCCAATGCCTCGAGCAAGGACACTCCTCGCACGGGTATTCCGAGAGCTCGGCTCAGACCGGCCGCGGTAGCAATCCCTATACGAATCCCCGAATAGCTGCCCGGTCCGGTTGAAACAACGACGGAATCTATCATGGATAAAGAAAGTGCTGCTGTCTTGAGCACAGTCTCCACGGCACTCAGGATCTCCTCGGCCCTCGATGGATTACCCGACTCGTCTCCGGCTGAGGCCAGGACTGAACTGCCGTTTGTCACGGCGAGGCTTCCCTGCCGCAATGCACAATCGATCGACAGTATGTTTTTCCCTATCGCGATCTCTTCCATCGGTAGTGTTCTGATATTGCCCGCAGGAGCCTTCTAACTGAAGGGCCGGAGCGCCCCAGAATGTCACGGACTTGATAAGGAAAACGCGATCCGTTATCGAAATTTCCCTCGCAATTAACAGTAGCTTGAATTGCATTCGGCGGGAGCCGCTTCCCGATCTGACGGAGAAAAAGTGAGGGCTTCGTTATCGACTCATCAATGCCGCGAAGCTTGACCTCATTTGACCAGCTGCGTTCGACGCACCGAGTTAGCCAAACCGGAAGATCTACGACCTCCGCGGAAAATGGGAGACCGTCGATGTTAAGACCCATATACTTATGCGCGAGACCGATCGTCGACAGGATCCAGCTTCGTCGATTGACACTTACGACGTCCAGACACTTTGCCCAATCGAAATCCGGAGGACGATTCTGGACGGCGTAAACAATGTCCCAAAGGCGATCTCGGCTTTCGCCCCCATCCGTTAGCCAATGCGAACAGAGAACGCGAAGGTGATCCTCCGCGGCAAGAACACGGATAGCTCCCGACTCTATTTCAACCAGCTCAGAGCGTGAAAAAAGCGTGGACCAGTCAAGAGTGTCCAGATGTCGTAATTCGTTATGGAGGTCAATGCCCTTGATCCTGGAAACGGGTTGATGAATGAGGCCGCGGGCTAAGGGGAATTCGATGGATGAAACGGCAAGATCAATGTCCCCATAGAATCTGGATTTGCCGTCTGGGTAGTTACGTGCGGCAGCCCAACCTTTGATTAGGATCGGCTCAATACCTTGTTCTCGAAAAACACATAGGGCACCGACTATCGCCGCTTCGAAGCGCTTCTTCTTCAGTAAATACCACCTCAATTCGTCGGTCATCGTCCAGAGTATAATCTGCCGGCCGAAGGCAAGCGCAAAAGAGCAGCAGAGCCTGGCTCTGCTGCTAAGATCAAAGCACTAACCTCTTACTACGCGCAAAGTCCGAGGGAGTTGCACCGAACCGTCGACGGGCATCCCGCGTTAGGTGGATTTCCGCACTGGCCCGGGTTATTACAAGCGCACGAGTTGGCAGCGAGAGCACTTTGCGGAGCCACAAGCGATGCGATAACCGGGATCGCAACCATAGTAGCAAGTCCGATCTTTTTGATCACCTCGCGGCGCGACTGGCCGGGGAAGTTCGGCGTCAGCTGCTTTTCGAGGAGATTGTTCTCGCTCAACTGGTCGATCGCGAGCCAAACAAAATCTTCAGTCACTTTATTGCCGGCCTGTTCTTCAACAAGCGTCGCAATCTCAGAAACCGAGTTTTTTCCGTCGCACGATCTCCAAATCATTGCAGCCGACTGATTAAGGCAGTGAGCTTTATTGGTCTCAAGATCGTAAACCAGAACTTCGTCCGGCACCTCTTGGACTACAAGTCCATTTTTGCGAGCAATTGGGAATTGCGAGTTATTCATTTTCTCCTCCAAAATACATAGCTAACCGCGAAAGGATCTAGCCAAGTTAATATAGTTATCAAAATAAGACAGGATCTCAACAGCGAAATCCGAGGCCTCCCCACGAGGGCTTTTAAGTATTATTGCATCACTTACCGAAGTGTTCAACACTTTTAGGGAAAACTCCGTATTTGATCTGCGAGGAATCGTATGCGGAATCATCTCAATTATCCCTTGGCCAGCCGTCAGGGTCTCAGGGCTCCAAACGGCGCCCGCCTCATATTCGGTCAGTAAAACCAACCCGATCGGAATTTCAACTCGTCCGACACGCCCACCTAAGCTTCCCGGATTCACGATCTTTTCTCTTAATTCTCCATCAAAATACCGAATCGCCAGATCTCGCGGAAATGAGTGAACAAGACCGTTTTCATCCAGCACCGCGTACTCATCCGAGTAATATTCGGCCCCGTTTCGCACGAGTTCGGCTACAAGCGAAGTTTTTCCGCAGAAGCTATTTGCCGGGATTACAATTGCCCTTCCATTCCAGCCAACTACGCCCGCATGAATAAATACTCGATCCCGAGTGAACTCGGCCACCTTTATTCGAAGCAGGCTGTCAAAGAACCTAAAGAAACGTTTGACGGATATATCGCTGGTTATCCGTTCCCCGTTCTCATACAAAAAAAGCGTTTCACCTTCGTCGCCGAGCGAAAAACCGAATGAGTGCTCAGCATTAACATTTTCAATGATCTCAAGCCGGCCTAGTAACGCACTTTCGGCAGCGAAACTTGCTTTCTCCAGCAGGTCTTTACTCGTTGCTTCGAGCTTCACCCTTACGCCGTACGATTCAAAGACAAGTTTGAAGTCGAAGGCCTGGTCAGAAATTACGCTATTCTGAGACATCAAGCCAAATATAACTCAAACCCATAAACTAACGCGTTCCCAAACGCTAACATTCTTTACTCTCTCACGTCAACGCCTTTTTCGTAGGCCAGATAAATGATCGAGGCCGTTAGAACCACTACTGACAAAAGGATCAAAAGCTCATAGTTTCCGCCAAACATTATACTTAGGCATCCCATAACTGACAGAATCGCCGCGGCGGACCCGTAAAGTAGCGAAACTGATGAGTGTTTCCAACCCCTGATTACCATTCTTTGATAGAGATGCTGGCGGTGAGCTTCCCACAGGCGTTCCCTTTGCAGCGTTCGCTTAATTAGCGTGAAGACAGTGTCAAAAACGAAGAACCAGACAAAAAGCAGTGCAACGATCGGCAATACAGAAGGTTCGTCGGTACTCCCGGTTCGAGCAATGATCGGCATTGCGCCAAGAGTGAACCCGAGGAATGCGCTGCCGACGTCTCCCATAAAGATGCGGGCGGGCTGCCAATTGTGGATCAGAAATCCCGCCGAACTGCATGCGAGAACGCCGGCAAACAAGAAGCCAACCTGCAAATTAAACTTGTATAGGATGACGGCCCATGCGACACAAGCGATTACCGCCTGGAGACCCGCGATGCCGTCGATCCCATCCATGAAGTTATACGCATTTACCATCCAGACGATCCATGCGACTGTCACTGCAAGACCAATAACAGGGCCGAGTGGAATATGGATGGAAATGACGGGTACGAATATCGTCTGCCAGAAACCAGAGTCCAGGACAAGGATCGAGGCGGCCGTGAAATGCGCGATCAACCGAGCCCAGAAAGGTAGTGAGTAGAGATCGTCCAGCCAACTGACTAACGCGACGATGATCGCGCCGACAAAGTACCCGACTGAGGCTGGGGCGTCAAGGATGACCGCGATCGCGGCATAGGCAAGTAGGCTGACTGCAACAATCACAACGCCGCCGCCGCGGGGAGTTGGTTTGGAATGTGAACTGCGATCGTTGGGAATATCGAGCAGATTCCGGTGGAGGCTCCATCTGCGAAACAGGCCGACGCCTGACCACGAGACGACGAACACGACGCCGAAAAGGATCAGAGGTGCGATCATGTCCGCAACTCCTCTCGGTATTTCTCAAGCGCTGTTTCGAGCGAGTACTTGGATGTAGCGGCTGCCCTAGCCGAGACAGCCATTTCTCGCAGTGAATCGCGCTGGCCGATGAGAGTATAGATCGTCTTCCGGAGAAACTCCGGGTCTCCCGGCGGAACTATCCAGCCGACTTTCTCCTCTCTCACGAGCCGTGCGAGTTCGGACTCGGGTTCGGTCAATGCGAGGATCGGCTTGCCGGCGGCGAGGATATTGTAAGTACGGCTTGGCATTGAGACGCCTGTCATCTTTGCAACCAACGAAACTAAAGCAACGTCGCACGCGTTCAGGAAATCCGACTGCTCACTTCGCGGGCGGGGATCCAGAAGCGTAACGTTCTTGAGTTCATGTTCTAAAACATAAGTCTCGAGCCATTTTCGCTTGACTCCATTCCCGAGAAAAAGAAAGTGTGCGTCCGTGCGATCTTTCATCGCATAGGCACATTCTAGGATCGTTTGAAGATCGTTCGGGTGTCCCATATTACCTGCGTACAAGAACACGAACTTATCCGTCAGACCGAGTTGGCGTAGGAGCTTGTTGTCGGATCTCTCAGCGGGTGATACCGATTCAAGCTCTGCCCAGTTCGGAATGTTTGTGATTGGAACATTGAGGCCGTCGGATTTCGCGTGCAGCAATTCCTGCATGTCTCGGCCGACGACTACGATCTTCGATGCCGACTTATAAAGCCACCGATTCAGAAACGAAACTACATTGACGAGGACCGAATCCGGCTTGGTCTTACCGCAAGCGATGAGGATCTCGGGGTAATTATCGTGGATTAGAAGTGTGTATGCGGCGCCTTTGGTGAGTGCGGCGATGGCGACAACAAAAGGCATACTCGGCGGTGTCGTGACGACCAGTATTCGGTCACCTCTTCTGAAGTTCGTAAGGGCCTTTGCGAAGATCGACACTCCTAGCGTGAGCATGTTGAGCAGACGAAGTGGAATGATGTTTTTGTTGAAGGTCGTCCCAGACGCGCGAAATATCTCGACGTGATTGTGGACCTCACGCTTCGGTGCGACCGTTCCGCGAGCCGAGTAGTTCGGCTGACCGCACAGCACTTTCACGTCGAAGTCGTCTACCAATCCCTCTGCGATCCGCGTCAAGTAATATCCGGTCGAAGTCTCTTCCGGATAATAGAGTTCGGTTACAACCCACAGCCGACTCCTGCCTTCGGCCGCCCGATTATCATTTGTCTTTTCGTCGGGTCGCATCAGGATATGTGCTTTCGCAGATTTGTATATCCCAGCACGATCTTGCTAACGGTTTGCGCAACATTTTGTGCCCGGTACTCCGGCGGAGGTGTCCAACTAGTGGGGAGCGAGATTGCCAGATCGACCGCACGAACGATATTTTCCGGAGCGGCCCCACTAAGTATATTGCTCCCACACTCGAGGGTTTCCGGTCGCTCGGTGACATCGCGAAGCGTGATGTTTGGAATTCCGAAGATCGAACATTCTTCCTGAACCGTACCGCTATCGGTAAGAACGGCCAGCGAGTTCTTTTCAAGGTGGACGAAGTCAAAGAATCCGAGCGGATCAAGAAGACTCAGCAAACGAGTATCGGGTGTCATGCCAAACTGAGCGAGCTTTTCTCGTGTCCGGGGATGCACGCTGACCAAGACCCTCTTTCCGAATTTCTCTGCGATCTGTTCAAGGCTGTCGAATATATCTCGGAGCCGATCGGGCAAGTCAACATTCTCGGCACGGTGGAGCGTCACGAGAAAATATTCGAACGGCGTTGCATTGAGTTCCTTGAGTATCTTGCTCTTCGCTATCTTATCGGCGAAATTTTCCAGGACCTCTCGGATAGGATTTCCCGTTACATAGATCCGTTCGCGCTCGATGCCCTCGGCTACAAGATTTTCCTTGCTTCGTGTCGTATAAGGCAACAATATCGAGCTCGAATGATCGATGATCCGCCGATTGATCTCTTCAGGCACTCGATCGTCGTAACAGCGGTTTCCAGCTTCCATGTGAATTATGGGAATGCCGCGGCGGGCGGCCGCGATCGCCGAAAGAGCGCTGTTTGTGTCGCCCAGTATCAAAACTTTGTCAGGTTTATGCTCAGCCAGCACTTCGTCAGCCTTACCGAGGATCTGGCCGATCTGCTCGCCGAAGCTGCTGGAGCGGATACCGAAATGGATCGTCGGTGTGCGAACCTCGAGATCGCGGATAAAGATGTCACTCAAACTCTCATCATAATTCTGGCCGGTGTGAACGGTGATGTGGTCGCAATGCTGATCCAGGATCTTCATCACCAGGCTAAGCCGGATTATTTCGGGACGCGTCCCGAAGATCGTCATGACCTTCATAAGATTATTTTCCGGCGGTAAGGAAGAACTTTATCTCGTCGCTAGCCGAGGCGAGTAGGTCACGCAGCTCAGCGATCGAAATATTGTTGTCACGCGACGAATATTCGCCCGAGAGAGCCTGGACGAATTTGGCGTCATCGCGCAATTCAGGCAGCACCGGCAAGATAACGTAATAATCTCCTTGTTCGATCGTCCGGTAGCACTCTTCTTCAGAAACCATTATCTCGTGAATTTTTTCGCCCGGCCTGATGCCGGTGTAGGTGATCGGCAACTCTCGGTCGCCCATTATCGCCTTTGCAAGATCGACAATGTTCGCCGCTGGAACTTTCGGGACGAATGTCTGACCCGGCTTTCCTAAGCGGATAGCTTCGAAGACCGTATCGACTGCTCGATCCAGGCTGAGCAGAAAACGGGTCATCTCCGCGAGCGTGATGGTCATCTCCGTGCCTTTCTGTGCCTGCTCGACGAACAATGGAACGATCGAACCGCGCGACGCGATTACATTGCCGTAACGCACGCACGTGAAGTTCGTCTTGCTGTCGCGATTCGCTTCGAGCAAAACACGCTCCTGGAGGGCTTTGGTCATGCCCATCACGTTGATCGGTTTACATGCTTTGTCGGTGGAGATGCCGACGACTTTCTCAACTGCAAGATCGTTCTCGCGGATCGCGCGTACGAGATTCGCGGCTCCCAAGATGTTCGTCTGAACTGCTTCGACCGGAAAGTACTCACAAGACGGAACCTGTTTAAGAGCCGCGGCGTGGAACACGACATCTGCATCTCGCAATGCCGCGGTCAATGCAGGGTAATCACGGACGTCGCCGATGCGGAACCGCAGTAGATCCTGCGAGTTTTGGTAGATGACATCGTCCGTCGCCGCGTCGCGATGCATGTACTCGAGCCGCATGTAATGCTGCTTGGCCTCATCACGCGAATATACCGTGATCTTCGCTGGGCGCCCGAGTTCGCCGGTCAAGAGGCGTCGCACAAGCGTTTGCCCAAGCGAGCCGGTACCGCCGGTCACGAGAATCCTTTTTCCTTCTAATGTCGTCATAAGCTCTGCCAGCGACTAGGCGCCGGCCTTTGCATTCCCCCGCCACATTTCGTACGGCGTTGCATCCTCGGCCATTCGCTCGATCAACTCGGGCCAATCCGCCGGAAGAAATCCCGTTTCCTTTCGAAACTTTGCCGAGTTGAGGCTTCGATCGAGCCGAAAATCGTCGAACCGCTCTATGTCGAGATCGAGATCGTAACTCGTCTTGATCAGACTCAGCAGGTCGAATTTGTTTATCGGTTCACTCGAGACGTGATACAGGCCGCTCATGTCGGGGCAGTTCTTTATCAAGTTCGAAATTATATCCGCCAACACTACCGTTGGAAAGCCCGAAAAGATTGCGTTGGCATAACCCTGCACCTTCTCGCCGCGGTTACTAAGCACCCATTCCACGAGTCCATGTGCGGTGGCCAGTTCCCTTCCTATAATCGACGTGCGCAGGGTCAAACAATTTGCTGCGACCACTTCACCCAAGTTCTTGCTCTTACCGTAAAGATCAGTTGCATCAGGCCGATCGCCTTCAGAATAATTACCGGTAGTCCCTTCGAACACACAGTCGGTGCTGATCTGTATGAGGCGTGCACCAACCTTTTCAGCGATGGTCGCAAGTTGGTGCGGGAGGACGGAGTTGATAAGAAGTGTGTCGACAGCGTTCTTCGCCGTCGGGACCTGCTTGACGATGCCGACCGCGTTGAAGATCACGTCCGGCTTAATCTTTGCAATGGTGGCAGCGACCGTGGTCGTATCCAGCACCGAGAGATTCTCGATCGTTTTGGCTCGGTCGAAGATACCGAACCGCGCGTAATCAATGAACCGGCCACGCAGCGTCGACCAGACGTCGAATTCGCTCTGCCAACACTGGACCAGCTTGTGTCCTAGAAGGCCGCTTCCACCGAGGACCAAAATTCTCATAATAGATGAACGAAAAACCGTGAAGGCAAGAAACAATTTACCGTAGGGGGGTAGGAATGGAAAGAACCGAATCAGAATTTACCCAATGATATAAGTACACGAACTGATGCCGTCGAATACCCGGTCACAGGCATTTGTTATATTCTTCTTCATGTGTGAACGCCTCACGTTTCTTCCGATCGGCGTTGTGTTAGCGAAATATGAAAGTGTTTTTCCCGCTCGAGGCTTTCTACCCTTCACAGGCTGGCGGCACCGCAAATGCAGCTTACTGGTTGATCAAAAACCTGGTAAAAGAAGGATTCGAGCCCATCGTTGTAGCGTCGGACAAGGGGCTGGCTCCCGGATTTCCGCTAAACAGTTGGCGAGAGAACGAAGCCGGCAGAGTCATCTTCGTCCGCACAAGGTATTTGAATTTTCCCGTTGGCCAAACCCTTTGTTCTCTTCGACACTTTCGTAACGCCGATGTTCTGCACGTATCTTCAGTATTTTACCCGGCGGCATTTATTACGGCGCTCGCGGCCCGGCTGCTTCGGAAGAAGACGATCTGGTCGGTTCACGGCGAGCTGGATCCGCACGCCCTGAAGCACTCAAACCTAAGAAAGGCTCCAATACTTCGAGCGATAAAATCGCTGATGGGTAATTACCCATTATTTCATTCCACGTGCGACGAAGAGACGCAGTACATCCGTGACGTTTTCGGTGAGAACGCCCGTATCATTCAGATCCCAAATTACATTGAAATACCTGATCAGGTGTCGCGGTCGGAAGGAACTTACCTGCTCTATATCGGACGTCTTCATCCAAAAAAGGGTCTCGAGAATCTGATCAACGCGCTTTCGATGACACAAGAGTTTCTCCGGTCGGAAACCGTCCTGAAGATCGCCGGCAAGGGCAGGCCGGAATACGAGGATAATCTGCGTTCATTAGTCGGGTCGCTGAAGCTGAGCGAGAAGATCGAATTCGTTGGACAGGTGGAAGGAGTGCAAAAAGAGCAACTGCTGGCGGATGCGTCCTGGACGATAATGCCCTCTCACACGGAGAACTTCGGACTGGTGGTTCTCGAATCGCTGGCTCAAAATACACCGGTTATTGCGTCGAAAGGGTCGCCGTGGGACGTTTTGGAAAAAGAACGCCTCGGATTCTGGACGGAGAATTCGCCGGAAGCTCTCGCTGCCGTTCTAACCAAGGCACTGACAATGAGTCGCGAAGTTTACGAGGGCTATCGAGAAAGAGGTCGACCGTTCGTGGAGCAGAACTTCGATGTGCGAAAAAATATCGCCCGCTGGGTCGAGGCGTATCGAACTATAACCTAGTCGACGTGAGGACTAAGCGATAGTACTCCGCATAGGTTTTTGCGATCCGGCCAGCCGTAAACCGTTCTGCATTTTCGACTCCCCGCTCCACGATCCGGGCTCTTGTCTTCTCGTCATTAATGATCGTGAGAACTGCTTCTCTAATACTCGACGGATCATCGGGGTCGACAAGAATCGCACCGTCGCCCGCGACTTCTCTCATTGGGCTTCTATCGCTAGTTACGACAGGCTTGTGCATCGCCTGAGCTTCGATTATCGGCAATCCGAAGCCTTCGTACGTTGAGCAGAACGCGACCATATCACAGCGTTCGTATTCCCCTACAAGTTCGGTGTCGTTAAGACCCCACTTATTCTCGAAATCGATATTGTTTTCGCGAAGGAGTTTGGCTAACGGTTCGTCGATCTTACCGATAATTACCAGTCGACATTGTATGCCGCTGATAGCGTTGATCAGATTGACGACGTTCTTGTTCGCCAACGTTCCCACTTGCAGAATCACCGGACGGTCTTTGCTAAACTCCTTCGCGCTGCGAAAAACAAATTCAGACCGCAGCGGATTTTCAATCACGTGAATCCGGTCGGGGTCGATCGAGCTGTGAGCCAACACTTCCTGCTTTGTTGCATCAGAAATTGCCGTTACGTACTTCAATCTTTTGAGCGGCAGGTCAAGAAAAAGCTTCTTTAGGACAAAGCGCCGAAGCCCGGTTCTTTCGTGCAATAACCGCAGGTCATGAATTGTTAGGATCGTCTTCTCCCTTGGCAGTACAAGCCCCATATAGTGGATTTGCCCGGTGATGTGATAAAGATCCGCCGCCCCGGGCCGAAAGAAAAGCAAGTTTCTAATTATCCCGAAGAGGCTATTCCCGAAAGGAGCTTTTTCAAACGACGTCTCGAACTCGTCCGACTCGATCTCGGCCGAGATCTGCTGGAATACTTTCTCGATGCTGACCCACTCCACAAACGGACGCTCTACATAGACGATCTTCTTCATATGGACCGGAGTAGCAGTTAACGATTAGATAAGAGGCCGGCCCGAGCCATGGTCGCCCGTGACAGAGCAGTGGTCCCGATTTGCTCGACGACAAGCCCCGCCACGCTGTTTGCAAACTGCGCGCTTTCCAGGATGTCCAATCCGCTTCCTAGTGCCACCGCTAAACCCGCAATAACTGTGTCGCCGGCACCCGTAACATCGAACACCTTTCGCGCCGCCGCTTTAAGGTGGACGGCATTCTCATTTGTTCGAAGGAGCGTCATTCCCTTTGCGCCCTGCGTCACAAGAAGTGCCTGCAACTTCAGCCGCCTTAATATATTGGCCCCGGCCTTGTCGATCAGATCATGACGATGAGGGTCGATGTGGCATGCCTCTGCGGTCTCGCGCTCGTTAGGTGTCAAGATTGTCGCTCCCGCATATTTTGAAAAGTCCTTGCCCTTTGGATCTACAAGAACGACTTTGTGCTTTCGATTTGCGGTCGAAATGATCCGCGACAAGAGATGGTCCGACAAAAAGCCCTTAGCATAGTCGGAGATCACAACGACGTCGTTTGCCTCGACCGCCTTGGCAAGCTTCGCGAAGAGCGAATCGGCATCCTTTTTCGTGATATGAGCGGTCGTTTCGCGATCGATCCTGACGACGTGCTGATTGTTTGCGACGACGCGTGTCTTGACCGTCGTAATACGATGCGGAATCGCCACGAGCGAAACTTTGCCGATCTTTGCATCCCGCAGAATAGTTGCAAGCAGGCTCGCGTCCGGGTCGTCACCGGTAATGCCGAAAAGAGTCGGCTTTGCTCCCAGTCCGGCAATATTCGCCGCGACGTTCGCCGCTCCGCCAGGAGCGAAAGTCTCACTCTGCAAAGATACAACAGGCACCGGCGCCTCGGGTGAAATCCGGCTGATCTCGCCCCAGTAGTACCGGTCGATCATTACATCTCCGACGATGAGAACTTTCACCTTCGAGAATCTTGCTAGCAGGTCGTTTGATTTACGCAATTTCTTGAGCCGGAATTATGAGGCTATATCTAAATTGTCATCGAGGATCTCACACCAGATGTGTGCGACCGTAATATGAGATTCCTGGATCCGGGCGGTCCTTGCCGACGGGACCATAATACAGCGATCGCACAGTGAAGCGAGCTTCTTACCCTTTTCGCCTGTCATTCCGATCACCCTGCAGCCGGCATGTCGCGCGGCCATCACTGCGGCAATCACATTCGGTGAGTCACCACTTGTGCTGAGTGCGATAAGTAGATCGCCCGAGCGTCCGAGCGCCTCGACCTGACGGGCAAATACTCGTTCATACCCGTAGTCATTCGAAATCGCAGTCAACGCGGAAGTGTCGGTCGTGAGCGCTATCGCGGGCAGACCTCTGCGTTCCTTCTCGTATCGGCCGACGAGTTCCGCGGCGATATGCTGTGCGTCCGCAGCGCTTCCTCCATTTCCGCAAACCAGGATCTTCCCGCCCTTTACTA
Source organism: Pyrinomonadaceae bacterium (assembly GCA_046595575.1). GTDB lineage: Bacteria > Acidobacteriota > Blastocatellia > Pyrinomonadales > Pyrinomonadaceae > OLB17. The sequence goes on from JBKJOR010000364.1 coordinate 11,843, forward strand.
CGGTTTCCAGAATTAGATCGGCCGAGGCGCGGATCTCGGCCGCACATGTCGCACTCAAACGCTCGACTGTATCAATGTGCTCACGAAGCGAATTGTTTAAGGGGTCCGAGGGTGATTGCTCCGTGTTGTTAGATGGTAACTGAATCCTTTTGACGAGATGGCTCGATGAGTGGCCGTCGAGGAGCGGTAAGGAAAATACCTTTCCGCCGTTTTCGATGACGAAATCCGACCCGATTATCTCCTCGGGCGCCCAGTCACCTCCCTTCACGAGAATATCTGGATTTAACCGCCTGATAAGGTCTTCAGGAGTAGGCTCGTCGTAAACAATAACTTCGTCCACAAAACGCAAGGCCGACAATAATGCGGCGCGGTCGTTTTGGTTCATGAAAGGACGATCCGGACCCTTGATCCGTCGAACGCTGTGATCGCTGTTGATCCCGACGATCAACCTCGTTCCGAGCTCACTTGCCCGTTTGAGGAGGTCGATGTGCCCCGGATGCAGCAGGTCAAAACAGCCATTTGTAAACACAACTGTTCCCATTGCAGAAGCCTTAGTGAGCAAAGGAAGTACGCTCGGAGCTGCCCTTTCCCGCGAGAATTCGGATGATAATAATGCCGACCAAGGCCGTAAAACCTATTTTGACGAGAAGCGGTACTAACAGTCCGAAAGTCCCTTCGTATGAAATCGTTGTGATTAGCATGAAATAAAGCGCTGAGCGCCAAAACGAAAATGGTTGGTTTTCCTTGAGAGCGGAATAGATTGTTCGAAGTATTATTCCAAGAATAAGCATACCTAGCGGCACTCCCAGGGGGCCGAAGTTTCTTAGTAGATCACCCATCGGCGTCATCGTAAAAGCGTTTTCACTATAGTTAAAATAGAGGTCTGCGTATTTGCTCGGCTCGATTGGGACGGGTTTGTCCGGCCAGAAGACGCGAGGAATAAAGAACGTGACCGTCTCGTTCCAAATGTTGTCGTTTATTCCGTAAAGCTCCTCGTAAGGAGCGAGTTCTTCATAGTTCGAAACGATCACTGCCAGGGCGCTGACAGCCTCAAGCCTTTCGCCGAGAGCTATGAAACCGTAAGAGAGATTCGAACCGATGTCCTTATTACCGACAGTCTCGATGGTCGTCGACACGACACCGGCATATTCACCCATGCTCATCTGGTCCTGCGTCGTTTTTATCGATCGGAAAGTTGTTCCGTAGATCATGCCGAATGTGACTGCTACGACTCCTATGCCCATGCCCCAAGCGCTTCGCTTTAGCGTGATCTTTCGACCGGAGAGCACAAAAGCAAAAGCGATCATGATAAAAATCGCAATAAAGATTCCCCGATTGCCTTGAAATGCGGAGCGGGTCAAGGCCGTCGTCAGGAGCAATCCAATGATCAGGTAGTGAATTACGTCGATCTGTCGCGATCGGAACACATAGAGCCACAAGACGAAGCTCGCCTCAATCCAGAAAAGCGAAAGCAAAAATACGATGCCGTTGAAGATGCCGCGCTCGTCAATCTTCTGAAAACCGAGAAGGCCCTGCGTAAACGCAATGATTGTGTTGGCGAGCCCTAGTCCAAGAAGAATTAGGGCAGGAACTAAAACATCACGTGTCCGCCAGTTCCATTCGGGAATCCGCTCGGCGATCTTGCGCCCTATGCCGCGTCCGATCGGCAACGCGAAGCCGAGTGTCAGGCCCGCGTACCCAAGCATCACGTACACCAGCGTCAGCGGCAGATTGTAGGTCGCGTCCTCGACGAAGGAAAGATAGTAGGGCTGGACAATACCGCTTGCGAGAAGAAGGCCGCCAACTACAAAGGCGGGAAAAAAATAAGTCCACACAGGAAACACTAGCGGATGAAACGGATCGAACGAGCCTTATTCAGAAGGTAAACGCTCGGAGCGAGGACGACCGCCGCAGTCAAAAGACACCACGGGAGCAGGTATAACTTATTGAAGGAGTCGTCGGAGGTTGTCGTGTAGGCAAGGAGCGAAATCAGAACGGCGATGCATAATCCCCACAGTGCCAGAACAGGGTAAAGCAAGTTTGCAGGACCCGCCGCCGGGTTGTAGAGTTTATAGTCAGCCATAGGAGCCGTCGGACGAAAATATTAGTTTAGACGCAAGTTGGAAAAATTGGAACCCGGGCTTGAAAACTCCCGGATTGTCGGGATAATTAACTACGTATGAGCCCTCCGACGGAATTGGCAACAGCTTCACCCTGCCTCTCGATCGTTGTCCCGGTTTTCAACGAGGAGAAAACGCTCGGCTTAATTGTCGAGAAGCTCCTGGAGGTGCCCAACCTTCTTGAGATCGTTATCGTGGACGACTGCTCTACAGATAATTCGGCCGAAATTGTCACGCGTCTCGCCCGCCAGCATAGTGTGATCAGAAGCGTACGCCACGATCGAAACATGGGTAAGACCGCAGCGCTCAAGACCGGCTTTACACACACCACCGGATCCGTTGTAATCGTTCAGGATGCAGACTTAGAATACGATCCCACCGAGATCGGTGAAGTGATCCGCCCGATAGTCGCCGGCTTTGCGGACGTTGTTTATGGTTCGCGATTTATGGTTAAGCGGGCCGCGCGCGTTTTGTATTTCTACCACTACCTCGCGAACAAAGGTCTGACATTTTTATCCAATACGCTGACGAATCTGAACATCACGGACGTTGAGACGTGCTACAAGGCTTTTCGCGGTGACATCATTCGCAATATGCGGATAACGTCGTCTGGATTCGGTTTTGAGATTGAGGTCACGGCCAAGATAGCCAAGTTAGGCTGCGTTCTTTATGAGGTCCCGATCAGCTACTACGGACGTACCTACGAAGAGGGAAAAAAAATCACTTACGTGGATGGTCTCGCGGCATTTTATTACGTCCTCCGCTTCAACCTTTTTTGCAGCAGAAAGCAGTCATTCGTTCGGTTTCCGGAGCTTGCTAAACCTTCGATGGCGCTACTCGATTCCCGCGTGCGATGACCAATCATCCAGTAGAATATGTCGGCAAAGACCTCGAAGCGATGGATTTTGCCGAGAACTACCATCGCTGGATTCTGGACATATTTCGACCATTTCTTGGCAGCCGGCTGGTCGAGGTCGGCGCCGGGACCGGCTCGTTTTCGAATCTGCTTCTTGAGACGCAACCCGAATCGTTATCGTTGATCGAGCCCTCGGAGATGTATGATGAGCTCGTCAAAAATATTCCCGGCGACACCGGGCCCACGGCGATCTCACATCATAGGAACATTTTCACTTCGGTTACCAACGACATCAAACCAAACCGGCCCGATACGATTCTGTACGTAAACGTCCTTGAGCACGTTGAGAATGACGTGGACGAGCTTCGGGCAGTTCATAGGACGCTCTCTACTGGCGGTCGACTGTGCATCTTCGTTCCCTCGCTCCCGTTTCTGTTAAGCGAATTCGATCGTCGCATTGGCCATTTCCGGCGTTATGAGAGAAAAGACCTGCTTCGGAAGTGCGAAGAAGCCGGGTTCACACTTCGGCTGATCAGAAGCTTTGATGCACCGGGCATTCTGCCGTGGCTGGTGAAGTACCGGTTGCTCGGTTCAACGACCATGGAGAGCTCTGCCGTTCAACTTTACGACCGCGTCGCGGTTCCCATTATCCGCCGTATCGAGGCTATGCTTCACCCGCCGATAGGCAAGAATCTTATCTACGTTGGCGAGAAAGCCTAACTTTCGTCTGTACGCTCCGCCAGGGTACAGATAGCGACCACGCCGTCGGCCCATTGAGGCGCCAGCGTGACACAGACGTCGTTTAGAAAATTCATCACCTTTCGATTGTGGGGCCGATGCTCGCGACCGAGATCGTAGAACAGAAACTTTTCGACGTTGAGCCCATGGCGCTCGACTAGAAGCTTGAGGGTCGAATATGAATAGTATGCGACATGATCCGGATGAACGGGCTCGTTCCGGCCGCCATTTCCTCGTATTCCGTAGATCAGGAATCTCATCCCGCAGTACGCGTTCACGGTTGTGATAACAAGCCGCGTCTCGGGCGTCATGAATCGTTTTATCCCGGTCAGGAATGAGCCCGGTTTGTTCAGATGCTCGATCATCTCGCCAGCGATGATAACGTCGAACTTTTCATCGAGCGCGACCTCTTCAAGCTTCTCGAGATCAGCTTGAAAGAGGTTCTTCGATCCGCGAGCCTCGAGCACATCAATTCCCTCTCGGTCGTAATCGAATCCATACAGCACTGCTGCACACTTTTCCAGCTCGAAGTGCAGGAGGATTTTGCTGTCGATGGCGTCCTGGGTGTATGGCCAATTCGTGCACCCGAGGTGCAATACTTTCTTTCCCTTGGAGAGCTCCTTTATGAGGTCCAGCCGCTGTACAAGCGCGAAGTCTTTCGCCATAGGTTCGTCAGACTGGTCAAACGTTCTCGGTGCCGGATCCGCCCGGAGCTCGCCGAAGCAGGCGGCCCGCGAGCTGCTTGTCTTCTGCAGTAAAGAACCCGGTAACAGCGAGCACGAGAGCGAATGCCAGTGTCCCAATGCCGGCTGCTACGAAAAGTGCCGGCCATGTTTTGGGCAACAGTCGAAGAAGTAAAAGTTCAACGGTTAATAAAACGAGAGCTGCTGTCGCGACCCTCGCAATTGCCGCGAGCCAGAATCCTACATGTAACCTTCCCAGAAAGCGTTTCTCAGCATAGAAAGTTATAGGAAACGTAACAAGCACGGCCAGAAAACGCGACCACGCGACCCCCTCGGCTTGCCACGCGTCCGCGGCGACGATCATAAGCGGCGTACCGATGGCCAACCACAGACCGGTCATTATCACATTCATGATCGGATATTTAAACGCTTCGGCGAGCTGCCATGCCATCACACCCATCGAGATCAAACCGAATGAGAGGGCGTGCGGGATCAAAAGCGGGTATGAGCGCACGGCCAGCTCGGGGCTTACCCATAAAGCCAGAAACACGTCGCCGGACCCGATCAGATTTGCGACGATGAAAACGACAGCAACGAGGATGATCTTCGACGCCCGCTGATAGATCTCGATCAAGCGCTTTCGATCGGAGAGCAGCTCATTAACTACCGGGAAAATCGCTTGAACCACACTCGCGATAAATCCCTGCATGTGCATTGCGAGTAGCATCGGGACAAAATAGAACGTTAGTGCCTCGGCACCGAACCGTCGAACGATCCAGCTGCGTTCAAAAATGAAAAAGATGTTCGCAAATATCTGGTAGAGAATAATGGTGCCGGCGTACCGGGCGACCGTGGAGACGATCGTCCGAGGCAGCGGCGTAACAAATCGCATTGCGGGAAGCAGATGCGCCGCCCGCACGTAAAACAGAAGACCGGTGATAGATATCACGGCCAGGTTCCACGAGAACAAGGTCACGACTCCGTACCCGCTTAGCGCGAGAAAAATATTTCCACCGCCCAGCAGAAGAGCGTTCAAGTTCGCTAGAGCGACGTAATTGTCGAAGTGGTGCAAGCCCTGAAGAACGAACTGAAATACCTGACTGAGCATCAGGACGAGTATGATAGCGGCGGCGAGGTACAGTGAGTTAACCGCTAGATCCCGTAATTCCGGCGAGATCAGCAAGATGTCCCTGACGATAAGCGGTGCCGTTAATAAAAGCGTCACACATCCCACAAAGCCGATCGCAAGGCTCAACCAGAATGTCGCGGCGATCGTCTGCGTCACTTTTACCAACTCCCCGGCCGCCTGATGCTCCGGTACATACTTGCCGGCGACCCTGCCGATCCCGAACGTGAATGAGTAGCTCATGAATCCGAGGACAACGGCGAAGAGCCCGTATTGTTCGCTTCCGAGCTTAGCAACAAGTATTGGCGTCGAAATGAACCCAAGGAGAATTGGGAAAACCCATGCGATGACGCTTAAGATCGAATTCGTCGTGAGGCTTCGACGCTGTCCGGCTCCTTCAACTGGCATCGTCGAACGCCTCCCTATATCCTTCGATCGCCAAGCGGGCCGACTCCCTTTCATCGAAATGCCCAAGAACGTACTCGCGTCCCTGCTTTGCAATTCGTTCGCGAAGAGCCGCGTCGTTCTTCAGCAAAAGGATCGCGTCGACAAGGCCGGGCGCATCATCGGGTTCGATCAGAATGCCGGTATCAAGATGCTTTACCGCCTCCGGAATCCCATAGATATTTGTCGAGATGCTCGGCCTTTCGAGCGCCATCGCTTCGAGAAGGGCGATCGGGAGACCCTCAACGTAGCTCGGAAGCGCAAAGACCGCGGCGATTCGGAAAAACTTCAGAACGTCGAGCCTGTCTCCGCCGAGCGTTTCCGAAAGGATGAGACGAAATTTGTCTCCGAGTCCAAAGCTGTCGATCTTTTCCTGATCTGCGTTAGAGGGACGTTGAGGCGTCAGCCAGACGAACGTAACGTCCTTTTGCGAACGAAGAATCTCGCGTGCGGACTCCAGAAATATCCATCTACCCTTGCGGTCGATAAACTGCCCTACGCAGAGAACAACAAAGTCGTCCTTCTCGATTCCATGCGCGAGTAGCAACTCCGATCTGTCGAAAGCCGAGCTTGCCGCCTCGGCGATCTGTGGTGGATTGACGGCCGTGGGAGTTACACGTATACGATGCCAGAATTTGTTACTTACCCAGCCTCGGAGACGGTCCTTCGTGTTCGCGTTCGATGCGAAGAAGCTGATACCCCTCAGGCTCGAGACAAATCGAACGCGACTCTTCCAAAGGACGATCCGCCATCGCGATGCAAGAGGCAGAGCATTGTGCAGGGTGAGAAAAACCTTGGCGTCTCTAAGCGACATCGCTGTCAGAAACGCGACCGATTGCCAAGGGGCGATCTCGACATGAAAGACCGTCGCTCGAACGTCGAACTTCATAAGCTCGCGGAACGTCC
>JBKJOR010000473.1:0-8704 GCA_046595575.1 Pyrinomonadaceae bacterium
GCCAGGCTTGAAGAGAATTTCCGTAAAGGGAAACATTGCGACGAGCTGTGAATACTCTGTCGGCTCGAACGGTTCCCACTCCTGGCCCTTGTCCCACGGCCAGGTCGAGTTTCTAAACCCTGCGGAGTGCGTCATTAGATGGCGAATGGTGATTTCGTCCATCGAGCCGAACTTGTTGTGCACATCGCGCAGCTCAGGTAGATATTTCGTCACCGGATCGTCGAGCTTCAAGAGCCCGCGATCGCGAAGCTGCATGATCGCGATCCCGGTGAACGGTTTTGTATTCGACGCCCAGTGATAGATCGTGTGCTCATCGACCCGCCGTTTTTTCTCGAGATCGGCGGAGCCGTAGTGTTCCTCGAAGATCAGCTTGTTGTCTTTGATCACGACAACGCTACTTCCGACTATCCCCGCATCCTTGATCTCCTCGAGATACGCATCGCGAAACGGTTTGAACTTATCGGTTTGAGAATGGGCGGCGATGGTGGCAAATATCATGAGCGCTAGAAGTATGGATTTCATCGGCGATTACCTGGACGGCTTTCCGGAAAAACTGCAAAGTGAAAACTGATAACGGAAAACGGCTGCGAGACTGTCGGCGATTTTATCATGGCGGGCAAAGCGGGTAGAATCGCGGGCAGTAATATTGGCTGCAACATTTCTCGGATATCAGCCGGTTTGGGATTTACACTTCACTCGCAGCGGTGGGATTGCATTTATTAGGCGCATTGGAACGCTGGCAGCCTGCCGGCGTTCCAATGCGCCCCGGACGAACGGCTGCGATGTTATACAATCGTTTCAATGAGTTCTTACGAGTCTTTATCCGATACTCAACAGTTTGCATGCCGCGTGATCGCCGATCACGCGCGGTCGACAGCGTTCTCCATCGCCGACGGTATCCTTCCCGGCAACGAAGGCCGCAATTACGTACTGCGCAAGATCATGCGTCGGGCGATCTATCACGGCCGTGAGCATTTGGGTTTGAGAGACGCGTTCTTTTTCAAGGTGTGCGATTTTGTTATCGAGCAGATGCACAATGCGTACCCCGAGCTCGAAGCACAGCGCGAGTTCATCGGCAAGATGGTGAGGCTTGAGGAAGAAAGGTTCGGAAACACCTTGACGGTTGGATTGAAAAAGCTCGACGAGCTCGATCTAAGGTCCGCCACTTTGTTCACCGACATAGCGAAACTCTACGACACCTACGGCACTCCTCGGGACTTGATACGCGTGTATCTTGAGGAGAAAAGAACGAGCTTCGAGGAAGACGATTTCAACTCCAGATTTGATGAGGCGCTACAAGCGGCGCAGAAGCAATCGGGCGTCGGACAAACGGAGCGCAAATCTCAGATCAGCCCAGTGTACGCGGAGCTGTTGGGAAAGGTCGGCACAGGAAATTTTCACGGTTACGACGTGACGCGAGTCGAGGATGCCGAAGTCGTCGCGATCGTAAAGGACGAAACGCAGACCGATTCTCTGAACGCGGGCGAGGAAGGATTGGTCATTTTGAACGACACACCATTCTACGCGGAAGCTGGCGGACAGGTGGGTGATACTGGAGTTCTTATTAGAATCGGCTCCCCTCCTGTCTTAGGAGGGGTGGCCGCCGCTTCAACGGACGGGGTGATGCCGACCGACAAGACGGAGAAGAACCCACCCGCTACCGCAGGCGGTACTGACTCGGTGGCTCGCCTTCGCGTCCTCGACACGTTCGCGCCACTGACTGGGCTAATTCTTCACAAAGCGAAAATGGAGAGTGGTTCGGTAAACGTCGGTGATAGGGTCACCGCCGTCGTCGATTCGGAAAAGCGTGACGCAACGCGCCGAAATCACACAGCCACCCATCTCGCGCACGCGGCGCTAAGAGAAGTCTTGGGTACGCATGTTAAGCAAGCCGGCTCGGTCGTCGCGCCGAATTATCTGCGTTTTGATTTTACGCACTACCAGCCTATTACCGAGGAACAGGTCACCGAGGTTGAGGATCTTGTCAATCGATACATACTGGAGAACCATCCAGTGTCCACTAACGTCATGGCGATCGAAGAAGCGATGAGCGGCGGAGCGATGGCCCTGTTCGGCGAAAAGTACGGTGCCGATGTTCGTGTGCTAAGTGTCGGTGACGGTATATTTTCTAAAGAGCTTTGTGGAGGCACTCACGTCAAGGCGACCGGCGATATTGGTACGTTCAAGATCACCTCCGACGAAGCGATCGCGTCCGGCGTCCGTCGAATTCGCGCGATCACCGGCCTTAATGCGTTCGAGCGTTTCCGCGAAGATGAGCGGTTGATCGATCGCAGCCTTGCCGCACTAAAAACTCAGCGGGATAACCTGCCGGATGCCATCGAAAAACTGCAGGAAGAAGTAAAGCGTACACGGAAGGAGATCGATGAACTTAAGCTGAAGATCGCGACGGGCGCAATAGGAGCGGCATCCGCTAATGGCGACGAAGCCAGGGATGTGCTCGGCGTTAAGGTGCTCGGCAAGATCGTCGACGGACTCGACGCCAATGGTCAGCGTCAGCTCTCGGATACGCTGCTCGCCCGACTGAAATCCGGGGTTGTCATTCTGGGGCGCGAAGCCGAAGGCAAGGTCAGCATAATCGTCCGCGTGTCGGAGGATCTGACCGGCAGGGTCAAGGCAGGAAACGTCATAAAAGAGATCGTCCCGATCGTCGGCGGAAAAGGCGGCGGCCGCCCCGACATGGCCGAGGGCGGCGGCACCGAACCGACAAAACTTGCCGAAGCGATCGACGCGAGTTACGCCGTGATCGAGAAGATGCTCAGCTAATATACCTACGGGTGCAAATAAGCACTGTTATAAGCGTGCTCAGTAATGTTGGTCGAGTGGGTCTGGCCCGGAAACGGCGTTTCGGGGGTGAAGATCATTGCTCTAATGAGGTACTTGAAATCCGACCAAGTCTTCAGATCTGAAAGCCCGTGCGGCCCGCACTTTCTCGCAGCTCCGAAGTCGACCAACGAATTCATCGTCACTGGTTCCTCGCCCAACCTGTCGAATTTCACGTTCACCGTCACCCTCTGTCGCCCCTTTAACAACGGTGCACTCACCACTCCTCTCAGTATCGGCAATTTTTCTTTGGGTCCCAAAGGGCTGGCTGTTAACTTCTTAGGATAAGAATACGGACACGTTATATCTTTCATATCTCTCCACAAAACACCCGCGGGATGTTTCGGCCACGACCCGTTCGTTTTTTCTATCGCTAACAACCTAATCCCAAGCATCCAAGGCCCCCGCTCGTGCCCGATGGTCTTACCGCCCACGTTCTCGATCGTTACCCGTGCACCGGGCAAGGTATCTAAATACTCAACTGCAATGATCGAGTACTTACCGTCCGGAAGTTCCTTAGGCGAGGCGGGCGCTTTCCCGACATTTTTACCATTATCGGTTGGTCGAATGACCGGCGGCCGGGTACCGACCTTTCGCTCTGGCGCGCCGGTTTGCGAGATCGCGGCCGATGCCAGCGCGAGAATTATTATTAGTCCTGGCAGGAAGATTCTGTATTTCATGGCCATTTCTCCTTGGCTGTATTGATCGTGGATCGCGGTAGCCGTCCGTCTACAGAAATGATGTGATCGGTGGAAGTTGACGGAGATCCGAGTCTCCTAGTTCTCTTCATCTGTCCTCCTTGGTCCAACCTTTTCATTGGACCGAACGGACGATACCGCCAATGTTTGTTAATCAGATTGTGGTTTGATCTTTATCGGAGGAGTCGCCCGCTTGCACTGGAATTGCCGACGCTTGCCGCCGGAGTGATAAACGCTGCAGATGTAACCGTTCGGCATCGCCTTCGTCAACGTCGACGCATCCCTTGCGACTCCGTTGTTAACCTCGTAGGTACAATAGAGTAATCTCCCGCTAACTGAAGCATTCGAGAACGGTAGGCGCTTTAATCCATACATTCCCGCATCCCATTGCTCGACCGGCTGGATCTGGTATGCGATCTGATCGGGACAAAGAATAGTTATATCGTTCTGCCTGACCGTGACGGTCATTCCTACATCGGTGTCCGGATTTGGACCACCCGAAGCAAAGTCTGTCCCGCATAAAAGAAGTGCGGTAAGCATAAGACGGCATAAAAGGTCTGAAATTGTTCGCTTCATATTCGCTCCTACTTAACCAGCACGCACCCGACTATTTGATCTGGGTTATCTCGTATGAATTGACGTACCACCTGACAGCGGCTTGGGCTGGACAGATACGGCCCCTACACTGCCGCGCCGACATCGAAAAGGATCCTGGTTCACAAATAGTCGCTTCATATTCAACTCCTGTCTTTCCTATTTAAGATGGACGCAGCCGATCTTCGAGACCGTAAAGTCGTACCGCAGCTTTTCGGCCCCTTTCAGTTTCATCTGGAATGATGTCGTCGTGTCGAACGTTTCCTGGTCGCAGCCCTTCGGAAAGCCGGCTCTGAGAACTGCAACAAACTGCTTGCCGGCCGGCACGCCGTACACCTTGTACGAACAACGCAGGGTGGCGAAATCGCCTGAAGCACGCACTCTGCGCGTCCAGGCACCACCTACCGCGTTTACATACACATGCAGGTTCGAGCATGCGAATCCCGCCATACCCGTTCCGCTCTTTTCCTTGATAACGATCGCGCCGTAAACCGTGCCCGGCACGAGTCCGAGTTTCGCGTCGCTGTCTTTCACTGCCTGAGCCGAAGTTGCGCCGCAAAGCATCACTGACAACAGACCTATCAATAACGTCTTCATTTTATTTTCCTCACTTTTTTCCGGCGATCTCTATCGCCGTTCGTCAGCACACCTTTACCTTGTTGATAATGCCTGGCGGATCCGATCACTTTTTAACCGTCACGCTCTTAACGCTCGCCATATCGATCTCCTGAATAGACCCGTCTTTCATCTGGATGACGAGTGTTCCGGTCTTAGGGAAATTTATGAACTGGCCGAGCTTGAACTTTCCAAGATCGATGTTGAAAAATTTATTGCCGCCAGTTGAGCCGGTTGGGCCCGGGCTCGCTTCGCTCGCGGTTGGCTGGGTCGTGGTGCTTCCGCCACCGCCGGTGTCGGGAGTCGGTGTATCAGACGGTGGCGTATCAGCGGGCGCCGAGCCTGCGGCCTGGACCGCACCGCCGATCGCGATCTTGTAGTTCGCAAGATTGCTATCGAGGGTGACCTTCAAAAGCACTGTCTGTTTTTCGTCGAGATTGATCTTCTTGAGAACCTGCTGGGCGCCGCTCGTGGTCGCGGCGTTCATGTTGTGCGTCGCAAGCGTATCGAGCTCGGCATCGAGAATTTCGAGTCGAGCAAAAGTCGAATACTGCTTCGCCTTAATCTCGAGCCGTACCGATACTTCACCGGGTCCGCCGGTAAAACCGAAATAGTAGAGAGTCTCCTTACTCGGACCCTTGCCGGCGTACTCGTTTCCGCTGAACTGGGTCGGCTCCGATTGGTTCGTCGATTGAGCTGTGATCGAAACGGCCATGCAGTAGATCCCAAGTATGATCGCGATCAATTTTGTCGCGTTGATGTTATTAAAGTTTTTCATAATTTCTGTCTCCTTTTATTTCAAAGACTTGTTTCAGTGTTTATTTCCGGCCCACGTTTCCGCTCCGCTCATTCACGATCACAGTTACCGAAAACGTATTGTTCCGTTCGTTTGTCTCAGCCGTTTTTTTGTAGGGATCGATGGTGAAAGTGATCTTGTTTGTCCCCATCTTGAGCTTCACCGGCAGTACACCCTGCTTCGTAGCTTCGAGGCCGCGAAGTAGACCGTGTTTCCAACAAGACCTGAACCCTCGACGGATATGAGCCCGTAACTCGAAAGAGCCGCGTCCATATTGCCGGAGCGAAATCCAATAAACCCGACATTGAATTCACAGGTGTTCTGTGCGCAGCTTTTTGCGGTGGCTCCCGAGACGCTCAGAGTCCCTCCTTTGGCCACATACTTGTCGTTCTTGAGATCGATCGCGCTGCCATTGGACCCGGTAAAATAAAGTGCCTCGCGCATGCTCAGGTCGGTCTGGGCCTGGATGGAAACACTTGTTCCGAAGATTGCGATCGCAAACGCGATCAACTTGATTTGGTTTTTCATATCTTGTCGCCTACTTTCGTACTGTTAGAAACTCGGCGAGTGCGACTACTGGGCACGCGATTAGACTGCCTAATGGCAGACCGGGCCCGGTCGTCCCTACTTTCGACCGGCACATTGCGACTGTCCCCCCGCATCGGGAAAGAGCGTTCGCCAATTGTTTTTCTCATCCGCCTCGGCGATCTTTTTGTACGGGTCGACCTCTGCGAGAACATGTCTCGTTAGCTCTATATGTTTGCCGGACGCCGCCGCGTCGAAATTCAGGGTCTGGCTTTCGCCGCCTCTTAAAGCCCTCACCTTACTCCCGACAAAATAGATTGACTTTGATCCTGGCTTGTCGCTTTCGCGAAATGTGACAAGGACAAAAGACGGTGCCGAGCCAGCGCCGCGGCACGCGTTCGATACCGTTACTGATACCCGGGCGACGAACCGCCCGCCCGGGTCCGGTTCGAAGGCCAAACCCGCCACAATCAGATCGGGCTTTGCCTGAGCCAGGGCGGTCAGGCTAGCCGTAGTGATCACCAATACAATTGCGAACTTTGAAATCATGCCGGTCCCCAACTTAGCGGCGCTGCTGCCGAAAGTCCTTTACTAGTGATCCCTTTTCGCGTAATTTTCTATGGATGTTTTCTTAAGTTTTTCTTTATTCACGAAACATCGCCTGTAACCTAGAAGGAAGTGCGAGCGACATCGGAGAATTGCTACCAGTTCGGAGAGTTTCGGCTTGACGCCGATGAACGACTGCTTCTGCGCGACGACGCGCCAGTCGAGATCACGCCAAAAGCTCTGGAGATATTGCGGCTGCTCGTGATTAACTCGGGCCGAACAGTGGTGAAAGAGGAGATCTTTGAGAAGGTGTGGCCGGACAGCTTTGTCGAAGAGACAAATCTTTCCCACCATGTATTCAGACTGAGAAAGATCCTCGGTGAGACCGATCAACGCAAATTCATCGAAACCGTTCCGAAGCGCGGGTACCGATTTGTCGGGGATGCCCGACGGATCCTAGCTGAAGAGCCTCAAGTTGCGGCAGAGTACACCAGGGCGCGGCTCCTCAGCCGCTCAGAGAGGGCAGGCGTCATCACCGGGATCATTCTGATGCTGGTTGCTGCAACGGCTGCGTTTGTGCTTTACCGGGCACAAACTTCCGGGAAAGAAGGGAACCTAGACTCCGCGGAACCGGTGTCGCGCGAGGCTCAATCGATATCGAGAATCACAAGCGAAGGAAAATTTATCGCTGCGACGATCTCTCCCGACGGAAAATTCGTCGCGTACGGTCAGAACTACTCAAGCGGCGAGGGAATGCTCTATATCCGCCAGCTTGAAACCAACCACGAGCGCCGCCTGCTTGAGCCAGCCGACCGAAACTTTGGCACGATCGCGTTCTCAGCTGACGGGACGTTCATTTATTACATCGCCTACGAACCTGGGGATCCGGAAGGATCGCTCTATCGCGTACCGGTCATTGGCGGTGAACCCACCCGGGTCCTGAAGGATGTGAAGTTTATGTTCTCGCTTTCGCCGGACGGAAAGCAGGCGGCCTTTTATCGGTTCGAAGACGATGATAAACGACGAAGCCTAATCATCGCCTCACTCGGCGGTACCCCCGACGAAAAGACCGTCTTGACGTTTCCGGATTCGGCGATTTCAAGTGTTCCGGCGTTCTCACCTGCCGGCCGATTTCTTTCGTACAGCGTGGCCGACCTTAGCTCCGATTTCGTACAGCCTCAGTTCACCCTTTCAATCGTCGATCTCGCAACCGGTGCGACCCGGCAGCTTTCCTCCGAAAAGTGGCTTGAGATCGGCAAGGCGGTCTGGAGGCCCGATGGAACGGGCATAGTTTTTGTTGGCAACAGGCCACGATCCGGAATTCAGATCTACTCGATGGGTTTCCCCGGGGGCGAAGTTCGGCAGATTACAAACGAGCTGAATTATTACGGCAATTACGGGATGGGAATTACACGCGACGGCAGTGCGATCGTCGCGGACCTCTGGGAAGTGCAGGCGCAGTTGTGGTCGATCGACGCCGCAAGTTCGACATCAGGCGCCGAACAGCTCACTAACGGAGTCAGCGATGGATCAACTGGGCTGGCCGCAATGCCCGATGGCCAGATCGCTTATTCCACGCGTTCGGGTGAAGACAAGGACATCTGGCTGTTAAAAGATACCGACGGGATACGCGAAGGGAAATCGCTTACCGCCGACAGTGCGTCGGAAACGGGTGTATGCGTTCCGCGCGACGGCCAGTTCGTGATTTTCGTTTCGGATCGCGAGGGATCATCACATTTGTTCAGGATGAATCCGGATGGCACGCACATTCGACAGCTTACGTTTGGAAGCGGAATCGAGTATTCGCCGGAATGCTCGGCGGACGGAACGTATGTGCTTTACGACACCGGCAATCGTGTTTGGAAGGTCGGGTCGGACGGCGGCGAACCGACCCCGATTATAGATTTTGAATGCGTCGCTCCGAGTATCTCGCCCGACGGCAAGTTCTTTGCCTGCGTTCAGCCGACCGGAATTCAGATCAAAACTGCGACTCTTGCTGTCGTACCGATCGAGGGAGGAGCGCCGGTCAAAACATTTGAGGTGATCCCGTTCGGATTCTATTACCGCCCGGTGCGCTGGACACCGGACG
>JBKJOR010000016.1:0-18884 GCA_046595575.1 Pyrinomonadaceae bacterium
GTGTTGCTACTTAAGGAAAAGGCCGGTGAGCAGATCGCGCCGATGGCACACCATCTGACCGAGATCGCCGCCGCAGAACGCACGCGTAATCAGATCGGTTCGCTTATCAAGAAGGAAGTTCATACCTACTACGAAGCTTTGCCGTTTTTTAAGAAGATATTTGTGTCTCGCGAAAATCTACTTGGCGAAGTCGACGACCTGGTCAACGAAAGCCTGCCGAGAAGGATCGAGGAAACTCTTAAGGGCGACTTCTTTGCCGAAGAGGCTCGAAGTTTTATCGATTCAAGTATCGACAATGCGCTGGCCAGGCCGCTGTCGGAACTGATCGGCAAGATCAATCCGGATCAACTCGACCGGCTAAAGGAACAGATCACAACATCGATCCTTTCGGTGATCCGCGGCGATGAAATGATGCGTCAACTCTCCGGCTACCTGGCTGAGTCTATTGCGAAATTTCGTCCGCACAGCATCGACTCGATAATGCGGGCCCTGCATCCTGAATCCGAGACGAAGCTGAAATCGATGTTGTCCAAGGGCCTGCTGAGCATCGTCGCTCGCGAGGACACAGGCAAGGTCATCAACGCGATGCTCGCAACACAGATCGAAAACCTCCTTTCCGCGCCGATCGGCCGTTTGTCTGACAACATCTCGGAAGAAAAACTTGTGAGTGCAAGCGAAGGCTTTGCCGATACGATAATTGCCGCTATCCGAGAAAAACTTCCGGAGGCAATCAAGGAATTCGACGTAGGCAGTGTGGTCCGCGTAAAGATCAACGATTATCCGATCGAAAAGCTCGAAGCGCTCGTACTCTTGGTTGCCAAGGACCACCTGCGTAAGATCGAGCTATTTGGTGCGGTTCTTGGCCTTTTCCTTGGAATCGTCCAGGGAGCCTGGTTTTACTTTTTCAGCCACTAACATTTGCCGAACTTTTCCTGATTGCAAATCGTTTTCCCAGATCAGCTAGATATTCTCTCGGAGGCAATCATGAAAAAGTTTGGAATTCTCATTTTTACTGTCGCACTTTTGATCGGTGTCGTTTTTACGAGTCTTTTCTCGTTTGGCCGGGTTTCCGGAAAGCTCTTTGATTTTTCTTTCTTTTCGGCCGTCAAAGGTTCCGGCGTTGCAGCGTCTGAGTCACGCAATACAACCAACTTTACGGGAGTGGACGTAGGTGGAATATTCGAAGTCGAGATCGTGGCAGGAAAGGATTTTGCCGTACAGGTCGAGGCGGACGACAACCTGCTGCAGTACGTCAAGACCGAGGTTCGAGGCGATGTCCTCAGAATCGAGACTACAGAAAGAATTGACTCACACAACCCGCTACGGATTCGCGTTTCAGCGCCCGATATAGAGCTGCTAGACGTCTCAGGCGTCTCAAAGGTCTCCTTGGCGGGTGTCGCGAACCCAGCACTTCGACTGGAGACGAGCGGCGCCTCAAAGGTCAGCGTTTCCGGAGCGACAGCCATGTTTACAGTTAGTGTAAGTGGAGCAAGTAAGATAGATGCTGAAGGATTAAAAGCCAAAGACGCGACGGTCGAGGCGAGCGGAGCAAGCCATGTAAACGTCTCCGTTACCGAGAAGCTCTTCGCTAAAGCATCGGGTGCCAGCAAGATCGGGTACTTTGGTCGACCGGCAACTGTCGAAGAAAACACGTCAGGCGCGAGTAAGATCTACCATAAATAGCTAGCTAAATTTACAGCTCAAGGCACGGACGCCCTCTCCGTCCGTGCCTCTTTTGTTTTAAAGTGAGGGAGATAAATACTAAGCTTGTTCCTGAACAAATTCGCTCATGTTTCAGAAGGTAGCGTGGCCCGCAATAATTGTTGTTGTTCTGATCTTCCTCGCCCTGATTCAGATCTTGCGAGTCAATCAACCTGAGTCCCGTGGCGTAGAGGGGCTCACGCACCTATACACCTCGAAAGGTCAACTTGCTAGCGGAAAAATAAACATCCAAGCGGGCGACTTCTTCTCCAAACCTCTCAACCTAAACCGTCGTTCAAAACTTACGGGCACATTCCGCACTGCAAACCTACGATCAATGGTTTCGACCGTGGTGATCGACGAGAAGGATCTCGAAGCGTGGAAAGTTGGATCGGAGCATAACTTCCTTGCTCGCACAGGATATGTTCCCGGGGGAAAGATCAATTTGGTTCTCGAGCCGGGGACCTATCTTTTGTTGATCGACAATCGGGAGAGTGAGGTAGATCTGAGTCTTGACGCCGATTTTCAGTTGGAGTAGCGTCGCGATCATCCGCTGATAGTCCGTCTAAGAATTTGTGTACCCTTCGTTTACTTTGTGAAGGCTTCAAATAAACATCGATCACGATCCGTCCGCTTATAGGGTGGCTACGAGATTCGGTTCTTGGCGGACGATATCTGCCCGAATGGCAAGCGCAAATTCGATCGAGAAATCGCGTATCAGGACACCTCCTGGATAAAAACGGTGTGTCAAAACGGTGTTAAGTGTCTGTTAAAATTTATGTTGCGGAGCATTCGGTTGGCGCTTCAAGTTCTGTGGATTTCTGTTTGCAATGGCATTTCTTCTATGCTAATCTGTCACCCGTTTTTCAGAAAAGCAACCTTGTAAACCGTTGAAAACAAACTAGTTGAAGTTTCACTTTAGATTTTAAGCGGCGTTCCACAGGCCTGTGGAAAAGGCTGTGGAAAAATCAGGAGCCTGCGGCCGTATTGGGCCCAAAGCAGTGACTACGAAACCAGTTTGGAGTTACAAGCCGTATCTCCCCTACCGCTTAAGAAACTTTCAAACGTATGCTCTTGCTTAACCATTTTTTTTAATTCGAACAGCAATCGTGCGGAGGCCTTACGTGGCAGCATTTGTACAGAAGACCGACGTTTGGAACGACATCTTAGGATTCGTCGAGAAACGTCTTAACAAACACATCTTTGAATCCTGGTTTCGTTCCATTCAATTTGAGGGACGGAACGATGACGAGGCCGTAATCTATCTGCGAGCCGGTCAGGTAACAAAAGATTGGGTAACGCTCTATTATTCCGACTTGCTTGATCAGGCGATCAAAGCGACAAGTAATACTGACTGCCGCGTGGAATGGCAAATCGACACAACTGAAAGTGTCGACGCGAAGCTCTCTGAAATGGCTAACCCGGACCGGGAAGACCAGCAGGCCTTTGCTACTACCGCCGCAGCGGAAACTCCCGTTCAACAAAAAGCTCCGGCCTTCATCAACAGCAGCCCGACAAATTTTCTTGATCTCGAACCGGTTGAGAACTCTCTCAACCCTAAATACACGTTCGAGAAGTTTGTCGTCGGATCGAGTAACCAATTTGCTCATGCCGCCAGTCTCGCCGCGGCCGACGCTCCAGGAAAGACGTATAATCCACTCTTTATCTATGGCGGAGTTGGGCTTGGAAAAACGCACCTGATGCACGCCATCGGCCATTCGATAAAGGAACGCGACCGGCACCTCCGTGTTTCCTACATCACGTCCGAAAAGTTCATGAACGAGCTGATTAACGCCATCCGTTACGACAAGACACAAAGCTTTCGTGAAAAATATCGGTCGATCGATGTGCTGTTAATGGATGACGTTCAATTCATGGCCGGCAAAGAGAGAACACAGGAAGAGTTCTTCCATACCTTCAACACGCTTCATAACGACCAGAAGCAGATCGTGATCACGTCCGATTGCCCCCCGCGTAATATTCCAACGCTTCAAGAACGTCTCCACTCGCGGTTCGAATGGGGCCTGATCGCCGATATCGAGCCACCAGATCTCGAAACGAAGGTCGCGATCCTGAAGCGGAAGGCCGATCTCGACGGCATTCACCTGCCAGACGACATTGCTATTTTCATTGCTACCAAGATCCGATCAAACGTTCGCGAGTTGGAAGGATCGCTGGTCCGTCTCGTTGCGATCTCGAGTCTTCGGGGTGTTCCGATCTCAAAAATGCTCGCCCAGGACGCGTTGAAAAACATTATTGACAGTGAGCGTCCGGAAGGATTGACTATGGATCGGATAGCTCGTATCGTGGCTTCACACTACAAACTCACCGTTGAAGAAATGAAGTCGAAAAACAATTCTCGAGCTGTGGCGGTTCCTCGCCAGGTGGCAATGTATCTCTGTAAGCGGCTCACCAATCACAGCTATCCTGAGATCGGGCGCGAGCTAGGCGGCAAGCATCACACGACGGTCATGCATTCTTACGACAAGATCGACACCCTCATAAAGAAGGATAGTGTTTTCCACAATACGGTCAGTGGTTTAATAGACAGTCTTTGTAACTAGTTAGTGGAAATCAACCGCATTATGATCCAGAGCAATTTCCACATGCTTCCCGCCGAGACAACCTTGTTATCACCTATGGTTGCCTCACTTGAGAAAAGATTTCCACTTTTCCTCAACACTGGGAACACACAGCTTGTGGGTAACCGAGCAAAAGAAACATCTCAGAAAGTTTTCCAGACAATTGGGCCCTTTTCCACAATCTTTCCACAGTCGGGTGTGGACGCCCAGGCCCAGCAGACCCGGGGACTTTATCGGTTTTTCACATATCCACAGGCACTATTACTACTACTAGATTTTAATATCTTGTAAAGTTCTTAGTATTAGAACAGAGAGTTTCACGTCCGAAGATTTAGGAGTTACGCAGCAGATGGAATTCACAATATCGCAAAGCGCCCTCAAGGAAGAACTTGGTTTTATACAAGGCGTCGTCGAACGAAAATCGACGATTCCCGTCCTCTCGAACATTTTGATCGAAAGCCTTGGCGAAAATGAGATCCGAATACTTGGCACCGACCTTGATGTCACCATCCGCTGTGATACCGAAGCCGAGATCAAGGTGCCCGGTTCGATGTGCATACAGGCCCGTAAGCTGTTTGACATCGTACGTACCCTCGAGGGCGGCACGGTCCATTTTAAGAAACTTGAGAATGAATGGGTTCAAATGAAAGCGGGCCGGGCTAATTTCCGACTCGCCGGCATCAACCGCGAACAGTATCCGGAGATCCCGATATTAAAGTCCGCTCCGATGAAGCTGTCGAGTGAGATATTCAACTATTTCATCCATAACACGGCATTCGCGATCACGAATGAGCAAAGCCGGTTTACCCTTTCCGGAGCGAAGTTCATGATCGCCGATGGAATTGCTCGGATGGTGACGACCGACGGACACCGCCTTGCATTCATCGAGAAAGCGATAGACGACGCGGGAGACGAGAAGATGGATGTGCTCATTCCGAAGAAAGCTCTTCTGGAACTGGTAAAGATCTCTCGCGAATCAGACGGCGAGATCCAGTTCGGCGAAGATCAGAATCACATTTACTTCCAGACGGGCGGCCGTCTTCTCATCACCCGAAAGCTCTCGGGCAATTTTCCTAATTATGAGATGGTCATGCCAAAGGATAACGACAAGACAGTCGTTTTCGATCTTGCAGAAATGAAAAATGCGGTTCGCCGAATTTCGCTGATGGCTGACGAAAGGAACCGATCGATTAGGATGACAATTCGTAAGGGGGAGGTTGAGATAACCGCCCAATCAAGTGAGGACGGTGAGGGACAGGAGTTTGTGCCGGCCGATTATTCGTCGGACGAAGAAGTTACGCTCGGCTTCAACTGGCAGTATCTCCAGGAATTTCTAAACAACGTAGGAGCTCTTGAAACGACAGCGACTTCGGATTCGCCATCGGGGAACGAGGACGCCGATATAAAGGAAACAGACGGTGACAAGGTTCGAGTGAAAGAAGGCCGGGGAGCGACTCGAATCTCATTTGAATTCAAGGATGCTAATGCTGCAACGCAAATACGGATCGCGGGCGATGGAGCTTACGATTACAAATACATTGTTATGCCTTTGCGCATATGACGCCATAAATCGTTCGTAATGCGGGATGAAGGAGAAGATCAACCGGTCGGCTCCTTTTTTCTATTAGAACGGGATCTTCACACAGAACTAACTATCGCTTGGTTCCCCCACCGAAGTCCGGGGTGATTTATCAGCCCGGACTTTTTTTCTATAATCCAACCATGTCAAACCCCAGATTCTTCTCGACACAAGCCGAGTTTCGCGAGTGGCTTCGAAAAAATCATAGTAAGACAGACGAACTGCTTGTCGGTTTCTATAAGGTAGGTAGCGGTCGGCCAAGTATGAGCTGGAGCGAGTCAGTGGACCACGCACTTTGCTATGGATGGATCGACGGGGTCCGAAAACGGCTCAGCGATGAAGCGTATACCGTCAGGTTCACTCCGCGACGGTCGAACAGTGTTTGGAGTTCCGTCAACATTCGCAAGATTCAGGAATTAAAGAAGAATGGATTAATGCGATCGGCCGGCACCGAAGCCTTTGCGAAGCGTCGCGAGGACAAGTCCGGCGTTTATGCTTACGAGAATTCTGAAGCGAAGTTAAGCGGCGAGTTTGAGAAGGAATTCAAAAAAAACCGGCTCGCCTGGAAGAATTTCCAAGCGCAGCCAGCGTGGTACAAACGGCAATCAACTTACTTTGTCATGAAGGCAAAGCAAGAAAAAACCAGGACCAGCCGGTTAGAAAAGCTGATCCTGGTAAGCGAAGCCGGTGAAAGACTTTGATTCACCAACTGCAGTCTAAGGCTGCAGCAATGAACCGCCGCCCTCTCAAGCCTGTCTGCAACGTCAGATGCCTCTACGGCCCCTGACCAATTGCAGTACAAGAATGATGACCGCGATCAAAACGAGCAAATGAATAACCGGCCCGACGTTGAGACCGCCCACGCCGCCGAATCCTAGTGCCCACAAAACAAGCAGGATAATAATAATTGTCCAAAGCATAGAAATCCCTCCGTTGTTTGTTTACTTTTCGCCGACCAGGCTTCTAGACGTCACCATCTCGGGCTGGCGTCACTGCCTTCGTTTCAAATGTTA
Organism: Pyrinomonadaceae bacterium; assembly: GCA_046595575.1. GTDB lineage: Bacteria > Acidobacteriota > Blastocatellia > Pyrinomonadales > Pyrinomonadaceae > OLB17. The sequence goes on from JBKJOR010000016.1 coordinate 6,876, forward strand.
GACAAGTCACCTGCGCAACATCGTAATGCAGGTGACATAAAGATCAGGCTAGTCGAACTGCAAGCATGAAGCCGATGATGTTCATAGCAATAAACAGCAGGACCTTTAGTGCAAGCAGCACAGCAGCCTTAAGTAATGTCTTCGGCCAGAGTTCAGCATACACCGGTATGAGAGCGAAGAAAAGGTAGACGAGAGCAACAACGTCGTAAAAATCCTGTGGGCTGACAGGATTTAGAACCACAAACATTTTGGCGCGGTACGGCGAGCTAGAAGTCTAGCCCTCGCGTTTGTTATCCTCAAACAACTTTTATGTTCAGCGATCTTACGAGTCCGCGGCGGGTTGTGATCACAGGTTTCGGATGTGTGACCCCGATCGGTATCGGCCGGGAAGAATACTGGAGCTCATTGAGATCCGGCAAAAGCGGCGTGCGGCGAATCGAGAGTTTCGATGCGTCCGCCTTCAATGTTCAAATAGCGGCAGAAATACCTAACTTCGATTGGAAGGCCCAACTGAACCCGAAAGATCGGCAGCATGTTCCGCGGACAGTTCCTCTCGCGCTAGCTGCGGCCCGCGAATCGATCGTAGATTCGGGAATTCAGATCGACGACCTTTCGCTCGAACAGAAACGTCGTTTTGGCGTCGTTCTTGGAACGGGCGGCGGTGGCCTGTCGTTCACCGAGAAACAGTTTGGATATTGGTTCTCGGGGAACGCAGGCAAAGGAAGTATCTACACGATCCCGGCGTCGACACACGGGGGACTGTCGTCAGAGTTGTCAATGGTCTTCAACCTCCACGGACTTTCGCACGTCATCTCGACCGGCTGTACGTCTTCTACTGATGCGATGTTTTACGCTGCACAGCATATTGCGCTCGGCCGTCAAGATGTAATGCTCACGGGCGGCGTCGACTCGCCTATCTCTCCCGGTATTTTGAAGGGCTTTGAAGTGATGACCGTGTGCACAAAAGAATGGAACGACGAACCGGAGCGGGCCTGTCGTCCGTTTTCGAAAGACCGGTCGGGCATCGCGATCGGCGAAGGTTCATGGATCTTTGTACTTGAATCTCTCGACAGCGCGATTGACCGAGACGCCAAGATATACGCCGAGGTCGCGGGTTACGGCGTCACATGCGACGCGTACCACCGCGTCCGGCTCGAAGAGAATGGTGTTGAACCTGCTCGTGCAATGACGTTAGCCATGGAGGATGCGGGGATGACGCCTGATGAGATCGAGTACGTCAATCTTCACGGAACCTCCACGCAACTGAACGACCGTATCGAAACCCAGGCGGTCAAGGCTGCTTTCGGTGAACGCGCGTATCGAATACCGATGTCTGCGACGAAAAGCCAGATCGGACATCCCCAAGGAGCAACCGGAGCGGCCGGTATCGGTGCGACATTATTTGCTATGAATGAAAATGTAATTCCGGCGACAATAAATCTCGATGTGTACGATCCGGAATGCGACCTCGATTACGTTCCGAACAAATCAAGAGCTGGCGAGGTCAACGCGGCGCTATGCAACTGCATCGGGTTCGGATCGAAGAACTCAGCGTTGATCCTGCGGACGCCTCGAAACTAAAAGAGTGCGGCTTGAAACAAACCGCACTCAAAAGAATTTGTACTGCGCCGACAATAATCACACCGGCGCTTAAAAAATCAGACTTCGGATCTCACCGATGGGGGATAATGAAAAGGGCCAGCCGTTCTAAAGTCTTCGGTATCGAACCTCTTTCGCGCTCCACAGTCAAGACATGCACGGTACGAACTATTCCTATCCGCGATCGGCCGCGTCAAGCGCTTGTGCCAGCATCCGAAGAGAGACGCTATGAATCCGATCCTTTCACCGAACGATCCGCGAGTTCGATCTACCAATGAAGAAGCTATTGTATTTTGTTCCAAAATCCCTTGCATAAAAACCTCTCGACTCCCCACGTTCCGTTGCGACCGTGCTCGATACACCTCATAAAGAACGAATACCCGGGAGAGTTTTGCAAGAACGGTGATTTATTCATTTATGTCACGCCCGCCACCTAACTAACGCGAAGCCTGATCAACAAAAATATCAGCTAATTTCAACCATCCTGAAATCAGCATTAGCAATGCCCGTGCCTCACTTCGAGAAAGTTTAGTTTTGATACGATCTTCACCTCTTTTCTCTTTATCTGCTTATTTCGCTAAAATCGTTGAGAAGGATCATTGCCTCAAAAGGAGTGTTTATGCGAACGATTTGCCGTGCGGCTTTAGGTTGTATTGTCCTGTCAGTTTTTTCCTTATCGACGTTTGGATGGGACGACGTTGGTCATAAGACGACAGCGTATATAGCTTGGCAGCGAATGTCGCCAACGGCACGCGAGAACGTGATCCGAATCCTTCGTACGGCCCCCGAAGACTCTCACCTTTCCGCCTTTTACATGCAGTCCGGCCCGGAGCCTGAGCAAACAAAAAAGCTTGAATATTTTATGTTGGCTTCGACTTGGGCAGATATTATTCGTGACCGAGCATTCGAGAACAGGCAGAAGAAATACCATAAGAGTAATTGGCATTACGACGATACGTTCTGGAAGCAAGTCGGCGGCACGGTCGAACTTCTCTCCGGGTTTGCCGAAGGCGGCGTGGCAGTAGATAGACTGACGGAGTTCGACAAACTCCTCCGTAGTTCCACGGCGAGCGATAAGGACAAGGCGATCGCCATCGCGTGGATCATGCACCTGACGGGCGATATTCATCAACCGCTGCACACGTCTGCACGCGTGACCGACACTGAGCCGAAAGGCGACCAGGGCGGCAATCTTTTTTTACTTACACCACAGGGAACGGTTCGCGAAAATCAGGTAAATCTTCACTGGTTTTGGGATTCGATAGTTGGCCGCAACGAGCCACTCAAGGGCGATACGTGTGAACGGGATTATATTCAATCGTTCGGAAAGCACCTCATGAAGAGACACTCTTTCGCTTCATTCGGCGCCGGTATGGATATTGGGGACTATCGGGGGTGGCAACAGCAGAGCTTTAAGCTGAACGCGACCGACGTTTTCTCGCCGGACCTCGTCCGATTCCAGATGCCGTCGGAAAAATATAGGCGAAACGCGTTTCGCGTAGCGGAACGTCAACTCGCACTCGCCGGCTATCGGCTAGGCGAAACTCTGAATCGCATCTTTTCTATTCCGGTAGTAGCCGCTAAGGCACAGTGCCCTATCATCCGGACGATCATGTATCCGGTTTTCAAAAAGCAGACGGCGGAGAATCTTGCAGCCGCGAAACCGACCGTTTCACTTTTGGATATATGTCCCGTCGGCCCCGCCTCCCGACCGACGATAATGGTGGATGTCAACGGAAAGAAGACGGCCCGCACCTTCGAGGTGGTCGCTACGTTTCCTGACGAACGCGCCGCGCGAAAATACGCCGCTGAAAATTCTATTGCCGACCTTAGCTTTGATATTCAATGAATCCCACCCAACTCCTCGAGCATTTTCAAAAGAGGGAGAGCCACATCGTAGAGATGATCCGCGAGATCGTCGATATCGAGTCACCTTCGCATGACATCGGACGAAGCCAGGCTGTTGCGGGATGGATCGAGGATAGAGCGCGTGAGCTGCAACTCGATCTACAGATCGAACGCGTCTTCGCCGACGGGTACGGTGACCATGTTTTGATCCGCGCATTTCCGGACGAAAAAAAACCTATTCTGCTGCTCGGCCATACGGACACGGTGCACCCGGTTGGAACAAATTTGGTGAACCCGACGCGTATCGAGGACCGAAAGTTTTACGGTTGCGGAATCTTCGATATGAAGTCGGGCATTGTCCTGATGCTCGAAGCCCTCCGGTTCTTTGCCGAGTCGGGACGTCGTCCTTCGCGCCCGATCACAATCCTCCTTTCTTGTGACGAAGAGGTGGGAAGTTTCACCGGTCGCCAACTTGTCGAGCGCGAAGCACGCATCGCGGAGGCTTGTTTGGTTTTTGAACCGTCGGCTGCCGGACGTGTCAAGACCGGCCGAAAAGGAACTGGAATGTTCACACTTACAACTTGGGGTAAGCCGGCCCACGCGGGACTCGAGCCGGAGAAAGGTGCAAGCGCGATCCTGGAATTAGCACGGCAGATCGAGAAGGTGCACGCGGTTAATGATATCGGTGCCGGTACGACAGTGAATGTTTGCACGATCCGCGGCGGCACGACAACCAACGTCATCCCCGAACATGCAGAATGCACCATCGACGTGCGCTTCACATCGACCGACGAAGCGGACAGGGTCGAACGTGAGCTCCGAAGCCTGCTCGTATTCGATGATCGGGTAAAGGTTCAGATAACCGGCGGCATCAATCGCCCGCCACTTGAGCGGACCGAGGATGTCGTTACGCTTTTCGAGAAAGCCCGGGACCTGGCAGCGGAATTTGGCTACGAAATTGGCGAGACGCAGGTTGGCGGAGCGTCGGATGGTAATTTTGTGGCGGCGTTAGGCGTTCCAGTACTGGACGGTCTCGGTATTGCAGGTGACGGCGCGCATCGGATGGACGAGCACATTCTTATAGACGATATAGCAAAGCGGGCAACGTTAGTTACGTCAATGCTGTTGTGTCGCGGATGATTTTCCAATCAAGGTCGCGACGCGATGGTACCGACACGCTTTAGCTGCATAATTCTTTCGGAGGCGCATCCTGTCCGGTGATGGGCGCGGTCTTCAAAACCGTTAGCGAGTGCGCGAGAGCGTACTTGGGTGGGTTCGACTCCCACACGCCTCCGCCATTTCCATTTTGGATTTTAGATTTGGGATTTTGGATTTCTATTTCGACACCCGGCTAGACCACCCGCGCAAACGCCCTTTAGGATTCTTTAGAATAATTAATAACCGAGTCGGCATTTCAACGCTATATTGTTTCGCGTGACCGAAAGCGAATTCAATGACCGGACGAAACAGATCGCGCTTCGCATCATTAAACTAGTAGACGCCTTACCTCGATCGGTAGTTGCGGACACCATTGGTAGGCAACTCCTGCGGTCCGAACCTCGATGGGAGCAAACTACCGGGCAGCTTGCCGCGGTAAGTCGCGGGCGGATCTTATACACAAACTCTCGATCGTTGAGGAGGAGGCGGATGAAAGTTCTTATTGGATCGAACTCCTGACCGAAGCGAACTTAGTTCCGGAGAGAAAGGTCGCGTCGCTCAAGCGAGAGATCAATGAGATCGTCGCGATGACCGTGGCATCGATCAAAACGTTACGCCAAGGAGCAACGGTTAACACAAAATCTAAAATCTAAAATCCAAATTCAAAAATCCCGCATGAAAAACTGGATTGCGCTCAACATGACTCCCGGTGTTGGTCCGCGGGTCGCGACGAAACTTCTTGAAGCCTTCGGTTCACCCGAGAACGTATTCCACGCGACCAGGGCGCAGCTTGAATCGTTGCGAATACGACCCGAAACAATCGAAAGCATAATGTGTCGCGAGCTTGAAGATCGGGCGGCGGTCGAACTCGAACGAGTAAAGCAACTCGGGGGCGACATTCTTATTCTCGACGACGGAAGCTATCCCGCGTTGCTTCGCGAGATCGCTGATCCGCCGATCACGCTCTACGTCCGCGGCGAATGGGACGCTTGCCTGACACTGCCTTGCGTCGGAGTGATCGGGTCCCGGATGTGCTCGACATACGGCACGAACGCGGCTGAGATGCTCGCTCGCGATCTTGCGTCGCGCGGCATTTGTATAGTCTCAGGTCTAGCTCGTGGGATCGATACCGCTGCGCACCGGGGTGCTATGCGCTGTGGCGGCAAGACGGTCGCTGTTCTCGGTACAGGTATCGACGGTGCTTACCCGAAAGAAAATACGCGTCTGTTCAAGGAGATCCTCGATTCGGGCGGAGCGATCGTTTCACAGTTCCCCCTTGGTACGCCACCGCTAAAGGACAACTTTCCTTATCGCAATCGAATCATAAGCGGACTGGGTTTAGGAGTGTTGATCGTTGAAGCGTCGGAGCGAAGCGGCTCTCTGATAACCGCGCGGCTCGCGATGGAGCAAAACCGTGAGGTGATGGCCGTGCCTGGCAACATTACATCGGCGAACTCGTACGGTACCAATTATTTGATAAAGTGCGGTGCGAAACTCGTACAACAGTGGCAGGATGTCGTAGCAGAGTTGCCGAGCGAGGTCGCGGCCGCAATACTACCGCCAAGAATAGAGGACGGGAAAGAGGATGTCCGGCTCCAGACCGTCCCGGCCGATCTTAGCTCGAACGAGCAGAAAGTCTGGTCGCAGCTCTCTTTGGATGAGCCGATTCATATCGATGTCTTGCTAGCCTCAAGCGGCCTCTCTTTCGGCGATCTGAACACCGCACTCGTCGCTTTGGACATCCGAGATCTGATCCGAGTCTTGCCCGGCAAGAATTACTCGAAGCGTATATAAAGCGAGCTGCTATACGGACAGAAACTCGACTGTATTGAATTGTGCTGGTTATTGTAGCGTTCCCGCCTCTGCTGTTGACAGGGCCAGAACATCGGTGTTAGAAGTCAGAATGTCAGGTGCTGTTTGCATCTGACTTATTTATTTCGGGGCAAGGTCCTCGATAAAGCTGTATGGCAAAAAATCTAGTGATCGTCGAATCGCCCGCTAAAGCTAAGACGATAAACAAATATCTGGGGTCGGACTACACCGTGCTCGCGTCGATCGGCCACATAAAGGATCTGCCCGGCAAAGACCTTGGTGTGGACGTCGAGAATAATTTCGAGCCGACCTATGAAGTCATCCCTGACACCAAAAAGCGTAACAACAAAAAGATCGTGTCAGAGCTGAAGAAAGCAGCAAAGGTCAGCGAAGCGATCTATCTCGCGGCCGATCCGGACCGCGAAGGCGAGGCGATCTGTCAGCATCTGGCGGAAGAGATCGTCCCGAAAAAGGGCAAACAACTGGTCTACCGCGTGATGTTCAATGAGATCACGAAATCCGCGATACAGGACGCCTTCAAGGAACCGAAGCAGGTAAACAAGGATCTGGTCAATGCGCAACAGACGCGACGCATCCTTGACCGCCTCGTCGGATATAAGGTTTCACCGATACTTTGGAAGACGATCGGCGGCAAGCTTTCGGCGGGCCGCGTCCAAACGGTAGCCGTCCGCTTGGTCGTAGAACGCGAACGAGAGATCGAAGCGTTCGTAAAAACCGAATATTGGAGCATCATTGCAAATCTCGCCGCGGCACTTCCGCCGAACTTCGATTCGCGTCTTTATAAAGTAGAAGACAAGACCGTCAAGTCTGGAAAATTTGACGAGGACTTGAAAGCGAACGAAACCCACATCAAGACCGAGGCTGATGCGACGTCGATCGTTGATGAAGCCGGCCGTGAACCTTTCGTCGTCGATTCCGTTACGACGAAAGAAAGGAAAAGAAACGCTACACCGCCATTCATAACATCGAAACTTCAGCAGGATGCGTCACGAAAATTCGGATTTCCGGTTAAGAAGACGATGATGGTGGCGCAAAAACTTTACGAAGGTATCGAGGTCGGATCCGAGGGCGCGGTCGGGTTGATCACGTACATGCGTACCGATTCGACGCGAGTGTCGGACGCTGCACTAAGCGAAGTGCGGGACTTCATCGGCGGATCGTACGGCGATCAATACCTGCCCGGTAAAGCGAATTTCTACAAGAGTAAGAAAGGCGCCCAGGACGCCCACGAAGCGATCCGTCCGACCGACGTCAACCGAACGCCCGAGAGCCTTGCAAGCAAACTGGGCCCGGACGAACTAAAACTTTATCGACTGATCTGGCAACGATTTGTCGCGTCGCAGATGGCGCCAGCGGTGTTCGACCAGACGACGATCGATATCAAAGCCGGTCGATTTATATTTCGATCCACGGGTTCGGTCCAGAAGTTCGACGGCTTTCTCAAGGTCTATCAAGAAGGCCGTGACGAAAAGCCGGCGGAAGAGGAAGACGACGAGGCCGAACGCAACCTGCCGCTTGTCCAACAAGGCGAGACGCTGAAGCTGAATTCGATCACACCCGAACAGCACTTCACGGAACCGCCGCCGCGATATTCCGAAGCTACGCTGGTAAAGGCGCTCGAGGAGAAAGGCATCGGCCGGCCGTCGACGTATGCAGCGATCATGACTACGATCCAGGATCGCGAGTACGTGGAGAAGGTCGAATCCCGGTTCCACCCGACTCCGCTTGGGATGACCGTCAACGATCTTTTGATCGAGAGCTTCGACGATATTTTTAACGCGACCTATACCGCGCGGATGGAAGAAGAGTTGGACGAGATCGAAGAAGGCAAGCTCGACTGGCGTGCCGCCCTTCATGAGTTCTACGGAAAGTTCTCGAAAGACCTCGCGAACGCGACGGAGATGATCAAGGGCAAGAAGAAGATGTCGATCCCGACCGACGAGATCTGCGAAAAGTGCGGTTCGGGGATGGTCATTAAGTTCGGTCGCTTCGGACAATTTCTTGCATGTGCGACCTATCCGGAATGTCAGAACACCCGCGAGGTCGGAAGTAAGAAAACGTCAGCCGATGGCGAGGGGGCGGATGGCGAAAAAGCAGAAGAGGTCCCTGTTTGCGAACTCTGCGGTCGGGAGATGGCGCTGAAGAAAGGGCGATTCGGATCCTTTTACGGGTGCACCGGTTATCCGGAATGCAAGAACATCCGAAAGATCGCCAAGGGCGATCAAAAACCGGTGGCTCCGCCGGTACCGCTTGACGAGATGTGCCCAAAAGATGGCGTGCATCTTGTGCGTCGACAGGGACGGTTCGGAGAATTTATCTCGTGTTCAAATTACCCGAAGTGCGACTATATAAAACGCGAAACGCTGGGTATTAGCTGTCCGAAATGCGGTAAAGGTGAGATCGTCGTCAAGAAATCCCGCCGCGGAAAAGCCTTTTACGGGTGTTCCGACTACCCGAAATGCGACGAAGTTTACTGGGACAAGCCGGCAATGCAGCCGTGTCCACAGTGTGCAGCTCCATACGTTCTGGAGAAGACGACGAAGCGCGACGGAACCGTCCGTTATTGCAAAAACGAAGACTGTGATTATAAAATGGCCGTTGCAACCACGGATGTTACGTCAGACAGTGCGGCCGAAACGCAGGCGCCGTCCGTATAGCGCTCGACGATGAACGAAAACATTCAATTCCTTCAGGCCTTCTTGAAGAACCCTGGGACTGTTGGCTCGATAACACCCAGTTCGCCAGAGCTTGCCCGGAGAATGGTCGCCGGTGTAAGGCCGACGGAGAACAACGTCGTTCTCGAACTCGGTGTCGGTACCGGAGCCATCACGAAGTTTCTACAGGAGATCGTTCCCGACGATAGTTCTTACCTCGGCATCGAGCTCGATCGCGACCTTGTCCGCTCGCTTAAACGAAACTATCCAAATATGAAGATCGTCCGGGGCAATGCGCTGGACGCCGCGGAGATCCATCGCAAATCGGGCTTAGGAAAAGTCGGTACGATCATTTGCTGTTTGCCGTTCGTCTCAATGCCCAATGAGGTCGGTGAAAAAATTCTGCTCGCCGCCGATAAGTTCATGCAGCACGGTTGCACGTTCCGAACCTTCCAGTACGCTCACGGTTACTATTTTCCGTCGGCTATCAAGCTTCGCGAGTTTATGCGCGATCGCTATGGCAAATCGAAACGCAGCAAGTTGATCGTCAAAAACGTACCCCCGGCTTACACGCTAACTTGGTCTACTGTTTAGCGGAATGTTCAGTCTGCTCTGATTTAAAAGTAGTAAGTCTTCAGCACATTCAAATATTTCTCAGGAGAACTAACAATGTTACGACGCAAGTTTTTGAGCGTGGCGCTGCTTTACGCAATAGTACTTCCCGGATTCACGCTCGCTCAGACGGACGAGAGCGGCGCGGGCTCAGCCGCTAGCTCTCCGAGGGCGAAAGTTTATTCGGCACCGAAAGCAACGATCGACAAGATTCGCGACGAAGGCCTGAATCGATCGCAGGTGATGCAGACGCTTTCGTATCTCACCGATGTGATCGGGGGACGCCTTACGAATTCGCCCAGTATGAAGCGGGCGAACGAATGGACGCGAGACAGCATGGCGAAGTGGGGAATGCAGAACGCGAAGCTCGAGGCGTGGGGGCCGTTCGGCCGTGGATGGTCGCTCAAGAGTTTTTCTGCGCAGGTTAATGAGCCGACAGCGTTTCCTGTAATCGCATATCCGAAGGCGTGGTCGCCCTCGACCAAGGGAGCCGTCAGCAGCGATGTCGTCTATCTCGAGATCAAGTCAGAGGAAGATTTTGCGAAGTACAAAGGACAGCTCCGGGGAAAGATCGTATTCGTCTCCCGGCCGCGTGAATTGAAAGCCGACTTCACTGGAATGGGCGAGCGTCACACCGAGGAATCGTTGGCAAAGCTTGCCGGCGCCCCGGATCCCGCAATTGCAGCGGCGGCCGCGCAGCAGGCGGCCCCGGGTCAGCCGGCGGCACAAAGCCCTGAAGTGCAGGAACGGTTTCGTCAGTTCCAGTTGGCGCAAAAAGCAGCGTCATTTGTGTTCGAAGAAGGTGCAGCGGTCATCGTCGACAACAGCCGCAACGGATCGGGCGGGACCTTGTTTGTTCAAAGCGCGAGTGTCGCGCCTCTAGCGGTAGCGGCCGCATCCGCCGAGACTCCCGGATCCGGCGCACGCCGAGGCGGACTGTCACCGTACCAGAAAGAAGCCGAGACTCGGATGGTCCCGCAGATGACGATGGCAAGCGAAGACTACAATCGCATCGTCCGCATGATCCAGAACGGTGCGAAGCCGAAAATGACCGTCGACATTCAGGCGCAATATCACGACGACGATCTGATGGGCTACAACACGGTTGCCGAAATTCCGGGTACCGATCCGGTGCTGAAAGACGAGATCGTGATGCTCGGGGGCCACTTGGACTCGTGGCACGCCGGAACCGGAGCGACAGACAACGCGGCTGGCTGCGCGGTCGCGATGGAGGCAGCACGCATCTTGATAGCATCTGGCCTGAAGCCGCGTCGGACGATCAGGGTCGCACTTTGGAGCGGCGAAGAACAGGGGCTAAACGGTTCGCGCGAATACGTCAAGCAGCAATTCGGCGAGATGAAGCGCGGCGAAAACAATCGGCCGGGCGAGCTTGTGAAGACTACAAATTACGACAAGCTTTCCGCCTATTACAATCTAGACAACGGAACCGGCAGGATCCGCGGTGTCTATATGCAGGGAAACTCCGCGGCCCGGCCGTACTTCGAAGCGTGGCTCGCTCCGTTTACCGACATGGAAGCAAAGACGCTGACGATGTCGAATACCGGCGGTACCGATCATCTTTCGTTCGATCGTATCGGGCTTCCCGGGTTTCAGTTCATCCAGGACGAGATCGAATACGACACACGGACGCATCACTCGAACCAGGACAACTATGATCGTATCCAGGCCGATGACATGAAACAGGCCGCGACGATCATGGCCGCTTTCGTCTATCAGACCGCGATGATGGATGAGAAGATGCCGAGGAAAGTATTCAGGTAATTTGCATTCCGCTCGCTTAGATAAAAGCCCGTGACCAGGTTTGGCCACGGGCTTTTTTTTAGGGACCGGTTCGTCGTTCTTCTTTGCGCCCTTAGCGAGCTTTGCGTGAGAGGATTTCACGCAAAGCTCGCGAAGATCGCAAAGTTATGTAGTTCTTAGCCAAACAGATTGGTGCAACCATCGAGCCGAAACGCCTTCGTGTTCTTTTTCGTGCGATTCGCGTGTTTCGTGGTTCGGATTTAGAAAAAGAAAACCACGAAGAAGAACACGAAACAAGAATGGTCCAATTCTTCTTTGCGTCTTGAGCGAGCTTTGCGCGAACCTCTACAACCTATTTGAAATTCTCGATAACGACGATCTGGCGCATCTGGACGCCGCCTGAATAGATCAGGTCGCCATTGTTTGAAAAGTTGAAGTGAAAAACGCGCTCATCCTCAAACCCGGGAAGTTTCTCCGGCTTGCCTACTCCGATATCTTGCTTCCAAAGCCCGTCGACGATGTCTTTATAAAAGATAGATTTGCC
>JBKJOR010000168.1:0-5451 GCA_046595575.1 Pyrinomonadaceae bacterium
CGCTCATGTAGAGGAAACCATCTTTTACCTGAGTCTGGGCGAGCTTTCGGCCGTGTCAACGAATGCCGACATGTTCGAACCGTTGCTGACGAAGCTGATCGAGGATGTGCGGCACCACGTTGCGGAGGAAGAGATACGATGATTCCCGCCGTAAAAGGTCAAGGCAGAAGTTCTGAAGAGGTGGGGCAACCAGATGCAGGCCGAGAAAGACAATTTTGAATCGTCCGCAGAGTCCGCGTATGCTTGATCCAGATAAAAACTAACGGGAACTAATAGGGGAAAATGGCTACAAAAAAGAAGAACACTAATGTCAGTAAGAAGCAGGTCGACCTCGACACAAACCGCGAGGACGGCGCCGACCAGTTTCTGACAACCAACCACGGCGTCAGAATCAACGACAACCAGAACTCGCTTAAAGCGGGTGAACGGGGCCCGACCTTGCTCGAAGATTTCATCATGCGTGAGAAGATCACGCATTTTGATCACGAGCGGATCCCGGAGCGGATCGTCCATGCTCGCGGATCTGGTGCCCACGGCGTGTTTCAGGTCTATGAATCAATGGCGAAAGTGACCAAGGCCAAGTTTCTCCAGGACCCAAAGCGCGAGACGCCGGTGTTTGTCCGCTTCTCGACTGTTGCCGGCTCACGCGGTTCAACCGATCTCGCCCGCGACGCTCGAGGGTTTGCGGTCAAGTTCTACACGGACGAGGGAAACTTTGATCTCGTCGGAAATAACATGCCCGTCTTCTTCATCCAGGACGCGGTAAAGTTTCCGGACCTGATACACGCAGTCAAACCGGAGCCACACAATGAGATGCCACAGGCCGCCTCGGCCCACGACACCTTTTGGGATTTCATTTCTTTAATGCCTGAGTCAGCACACATGATCATGTGGGTAATGTCGGACCGGGCACTTCCGCGTTCGTACCGAATGATGGAGGGCTTCGGCGTCCACACGTTTCGATTTATCAACGAGCAGAACAAGTCGACGTTTGTTAAGTTTCACTGGAAGCCGCTGCTCGGTGTACATTCCGTGGCGTGGGACGAGGCACAGAACATCTCGGGAAAGGACGCGGACTTTCATCGACGCGATCTGTGGGAAGCGATCGAGTCAGGGGCGTTTCCCGAATGGGAGCTTGGCGTGCAGTTGGTGAAAGAATCGGACGAGCATAGATTCGAATTCGATCTACTAGATCCGACAAAGCTCATTCCCGAAGAACTGGTTCCGGTCCAGCGGATCGGTAAACTAACTCTGAACCGCAATCCCGACAATTTTTTCGCGGAGACCGAACAGGTCGCGTATCATGTCGGTCATGTCGTACCCGGCATCGATTTTAGTAACGATCCCTTGCTGCAGGGGCGGCTGCTCTCCTACCTCGATACTCAACTCAAACGTCTCGGCGGCCCAAACTTCCATGAGATCCCGATCAACCGTCCCGTTGCTCCGGTCCACAACAACCAGCGCGACGGTCACATGCGGCAGACGATCAACACGGGCCGCGTGAGCTACGAACCGAATTCGATCGGCGGTGGGTGTCCTTTTCAGGCGGCTATGGCGGACGGCGGATTCAACAGCTTTGAAGAGCGGATCGACGCGAAGAAAGTGCGTCAGCGAAGTCCGAGTTTTCATGACCATTTCAGCCAGGCGACCCTTTTCTACAACAGCCAGTCGGATTCCGAAAAACGACACATTGTGAATGCACTTCGCTTTGAATTGGGAAAGGTGGAGATCCCTGACATCCGAGTGCGGATGCTCGGCATTTTGTCGCAGGTAAGTAGCGACCTTGCCGATCAGGTAGCGGACGGGTTGGGCATCCCAGTGCCGAAAAAGCCTGAGCAGCCAATTAACCAGTCATACGGTGCTGATACCGATCCGAGATCGGTGCAACCAAAAAAGGTAAGATCGTCGCTCGAATCGTCCGCGGCTCTGAGTATGGAGAATACCGTCAAGAATACGATCAAGTCGCGGAAGGTTGCGGCGCTCATCGCAGATGGGTTCGACGGCAAGCATCTCGAGGCTATGAAGAAAGCTCTGATGACAGAAGGGGCGATGCTGAAAACTGTCGCACCGCGGCTTGGAGTTATTAAGACGGCCGACGGTAAAGCAGTGGCAGCTGATTTTAGCCTGCTCACCGCCGCATCCGTTCTTTTCGACGCTGTATATATTCCCGGCGGAGCCGCCAGCATCGAAACGTTAGCGGACAGTGCCGATGCTTGTCATTTCGTCGACGAAGCCTACAAGCATTGCAAAGCGATCTGCGCAACGGGCGATACTACAGAATTCCTCGAAAGCACGTACGCCGGAGAAGCAGAGGATGATGACGAGGCCGTGATCATTTCCGCGAACCCAGGCAAGGCCGCCGCTGCTTTCATCGCTGCAATAGCCAATCATCGCAATTGGGATCGTGAAACCGAACGCAATATCCCGGCGTAGACGATATCATTTTAGAGAATCCACGGACGCCGCCGAATTTGTTTCGGCGGCGTTCCTTAATTTTGGGAGTGTGAGTACGACCACGGATAGCCGCGACCTCATTCTCCGGGGCCGTCATTCAACCGATCAATGAACTTCAAAGTTCTTGATCTCCACGGCAAGTTCGCGTTCGAGAGTTTCCTTCTCGCTCGTCATCGCCTGACGTTCGCGATTGAGCTGCTCAAGCCTCGATTCCTGTTCATTTGCCTTAGCGATGTAACGCGCGATAAGTTGCTTCGCTTCCGGCGTCTTCACAAGAGCTTCGATATTCTCGCGAAATCTCTCCTGATCTTTGGTGATCGCCTCGCGTTCTTCTTCTGCAACGACGAGCTTTGCATTTATTTCATTGATCTTCATCCGAAGTTCGATCAACTTTAACAAGCGCGTCTTGACTGCCTCGTCGATGTATCGGCTAACGACGAACATATCGAGGTCTTTCGGTGAAAGCGTGGAAAGCTGGTACTTATCCATCATCCCCAGATTTTCCGCGACGGTTATATCCTTGGTCGCGAACGGTTCGAGCTCAACTCTAAACCTATAGAAGCGCGCCGTCGTGTAGTCGGGCTTCGCGAAATTGTCCGATAGCACCCAGTCCGGTCGGACGGGATGCTCGACATACACCGTTCGCGGTCGAGCAGTCTGATTCGTTAATTTATAGAGCTTCTTATCCGTCTTGAAATAGTGGACTTGGAATACACCACCGACAACTTTTACCAGCTTGGCCGGCTCGCGGTCCTCCTTCTGCTCAATACGGACTAGCGTCCCTAGATCGAGGGCAAACGAAATGAGTCTTTGCTCCTTGGGCTTCAGTCGCTCCATTAGCGCTTCGCCTGCATACGCATCGCGATCGAGCACGGTCATTGATCCGCCTTCAAATGTCATCGGAGTAATATTCTTCAGGAGCAGGCCGCTCATTGGCCGCGGATTGGCAGTGCGGACGGCCGCAGTCTCCTCATCCTCGTTCGTGTCGGTGCTCGCGGTGGCAGGCTCGCGGAAGATCGACACCCGCTCGCCTTCCATTCGTGTCTGAATTATTGGGATCAATGCGGAGCGGTTCCGCTCGACGGAAACGGGACGTTCGATCTTGTACTCGAACAGGTCCCCCATCTCTTCGCCGATCGCTGCGGTTTGAACGCCGGATTTTTCATTAACGATCGCATCGCTCACCGCCGTGCCGGCGAAACCGCTCGAGACAATAAAGTTGTTATTCGCCCCTTCGAACAAGGCCTTTGCAGCCACGGGCGGAGGCGGAGCCGCGCCGTAACCCCCGCCGCCGCCGTTTCCCGATCCGTCGCCGGATCCAGATCCGTTACCGCTACCCTCGACAATCTCCGGGTCGTATATTTGCGGACGCAGGTTCAGGTCTTCAGGTATTGGGATGATCGGCCGGTACCGATAAAGTGGCTTCTGCAAATTCTGGATAAACGAGACCGGCGACCCGGTAACAAGCGACAGTTGGATATTACTCCAATCCTCTTCGCTGACATTATCGACGATCGCCCAACCTTGAAAGAATGGTTTTCCTCCATCATCCAACACAACGCGGTAGGTCGTTTTCCAGATCGGTGCCGAGATCGTGTAGCTGACAACCATCTCGCGCCGACCCGTGCCCTCGCTGGTGACAGTGATAGTTTTCGCATCACGGCGGCGCGTCGACGCCGTAGCATTCGCGAACTCATTCAGATCGCGACGCGTGCCTTCGTCGAGGAGTTTTACGCTGCGTACCTCCGCGAGATCGAAGCTCGAGATCTCGCCCGTGTCGGACGAGATGACGAGGAAGTGGGTCATTGCGACCGGGGCTTCTTTAACTGCCGGAACTGTTCGTTTTTCGACAGTCAGGATCGAACCCGACGCAGAGCCTTTCGTAGACGTGACGAGCACTTTTGCTCCTTGCATCTGCGCTAGCACTTCGGAGATTCCTCCACCATCCTCGCCGGATTTTGCGTCGACCGAGAACGGGATCTCGGCCGTACGTGCTGATGCCGGTGCGGACGAATTATAGCTGACGGCTCCGATCTTTCCCTCATTCAGATCGAGGACCACCATCGACTTCAAGACGTCGTCCACCTGCGACTGCTTAAACGATAGATTTACCTCTGCGTTTCCATTTACGAAACCGCGCCTCTCGATATACGCAACACCATTCGAATAGAGGATCACGCGCCGGATCGGGAGTTCGCTTACGGGATTGTCAGCGATGGATGCTTTGAATTTCGTCGGTCCGAGAGCGTTTTTGCTTCGAACAGCCTGCGATTGGACCGAAACAAAACACACGAATACTACGAGGAGGGAAATCACTTTCATTTTCATTTTTTTACCTGCGACTAAAGGTTTGCCAAACTAGCCTAAAGGATGAGACGTGAGGAAGGATTGGTTGCTTGGGTGCTAGCAATAAGCAGTTAGCAGTTAGCAATTAGCAATTAGTAGCACCACTTGGTTACTAGCTGTGTTGCTGGCTCCTTATTGCTAACTGCTAACTGCTAACTGCTAGCCAATAGTTCAAAACTCGGCCATCGCTGCCGAGACGACCTTTTCGGCGGCGTCGTTCATGGTGGTAGCCGGAATGATTCCGATGTTTGATTCGTGTAGAACGCGGCGACCTTCTTCGACGTTGGTGCCCTCGAGTCTAGCGACGATCGGGATCGATACTCCCAGGTTCTTCGCCGCGGCAACGACGCCGTTCGCGACCATGTCGCAACGAACGATGCCGCCAAAGATATTGATGAGCACCGCTTTTACGTTATCGTCTGCGAGCAGGATCTTGAACGCCTGTTCGACCCTTTCCTGCGAAGCACCTCCGCCCACATCGAGAAAGTTGGCAGGTTCGCCGCCGGCAAGTTTGATGATGTCCATCGTCGCCATCGCGAGACCCGCACCGTTTACCATACAGCCGATATTGCCGTCGAGCTTAATGTAATTGAGATCGTATTTTGAGGCCTCGATCTCGAGTGGTTCCTCTTCGTCGAGGTCGCGCAGATC
>JBKJOR010000171.1:0-10622 GCA_046595575.1 Pyrinomonadaceae bacterium
AAATGCCTCAACACCACGTACGGCGGCCCGACCTTCGAGTGCGGCGACCGTAACGATATGGAGAAGAGCGGCACGCTCGCGACCGGCGTCTTCCCCTTCGTCATCAAGATGCGCAACCCGCTCGAGGGCACCGCGGAGAAGACACTCTTCACCGGCAGGGCGAAGGTCGAGAAGGTGCTCTCGGACGAGGTCGGCCCAAAGGCCGTCAAGAAGTTCGTTTACTACTCTAACCAGGACTGGAATCTGCCCATCGGGCAGGTTTACATCGGCGACGATGACCATCTCAACGTCAGGTTCTGGATCCGCGGCGAGGGCGCAGGGGGCCTTGAAGCGCATCCTTTCTATAGGGGCGACGAGGTGGGATGGTACCAAAAGGACGGCTATCAGTACGGCGGGGCCAGCTGCTCGCCCGACATCGAGTACCAGCCAACACGGAGCGCGGGGGCGGGGGCACCGCAGGGGGCGAAGTGGGCGCGCGTCAACTGCGCCTTCGGGAGCGTAGTCACCAAGCCGGCTAAGAACGTCCCGGAATGGCACGCACTCGGCGCGAATCCCGGGGAGTACGAGATCAAGGTGCTACGCAACAAGAGGCTGGTGCGCTCGATCAAGTTCTCCATTGGACCCGACGGCAGGATCGTGGACAACCACATCGCCGTCAACAGTGGGTTGGGCACAACGTGGGACAACCACATCTTAGTGCCCGTTACTATCATCGGCGACCAGGACGGAACGTGGGACAAGAACGCCTGGAAGACCGAGGCCTTCTACGGCCACCCGCTCACCGGCTTCAACTGGCCGCCGCAGTAAGCGGCGACGTCCGAAAGAGGCAAGTTCCACCACACGATTTCTTAAGACACCCGGAGTACACAAATGAAAATGCAACTACTTGTCGTAGCTATCTTTTTCGCCCTCACAGCATTCGGCCCGGTCGCCGCCTCCGCACAGTTTCCTGGCGGTCTGAAGATTCCGAAAATTGGTAAGCCGAAGCCGAACCCGACTCCGGCCGAGACGGCACAGCCCGGCACCACGCCGAGTGAGCCCCGCCCAGCCGCGCAGTCGCAGCCCGTCGCGTCGTCGGGCGCGCTCGCCGTCTTGAAAAACCTTGTCACGGTCAATACCAGAACGGTCACGTCCTACAAGGGCGACGGCAGCACCTACAGCTGGACGCCGGTGGTCACGTTCGACACCAACGGCAGCATCCCGAGCGGCGCCCAATACTATGCGGTGGTCTCGCTGCCGGGCGGAGCTCCATGGGTCGAGTTGGATTGCACATGGACGAGTGGTAGCCAAAAGAGCTATTACCGTTGCGGCGGGCCGAAAGTCCCCGAGGATAAGGGCATAACAGCGACGGGCGTCTTCCCATTCGCCATCAAGATGCGTAATGAGCTGAAGGGCATCGACCAGACGCTCTTCACCGGCAAGGTCAAGATCGAAAAAGCGCCGGGCGACAACGGCACGCCCGCCGAGCGCGCCAAGAAATCCTTCTATTATCCCAACATGGACTGGGCCCTGCCCATCGGCTACGTCTACTACAGTCCCGCGGACAACCGTCTCTCTACGGCGTTCTGGGTGCGCGGGAGTACTTATAAGGTAGAGCCGCACCTGTTCTATCAGGGTAAGGAGATAGGCGTGGAGGGAAGGTGGAGCTGTAATTCCGAAACTGAGGTCGGGGATGCGTACATACGCTCGGTCAAGCCGGCCCCCCTCTGGAAGCTCGTCGAGTGCGAAATGAGGTCCGCCGTTTATATCAGTGACAAAGGAGAGAAGTTCGCCATCCCGATCCACTACCTGATGTCAAACCTTGGCGAGTATGAGATCAAGGTGCTCTGGAATGACGAGCTGTCGCGCTCGATCAAGTTCACGGTCGGCTCGAACGGCGATTTCAAGAGCGGCGTCCCCTTGCTCTACAGGGTACGGGACAAAGACGGGGACCGGCTGCCGGGAGTGATCGTGCCCGTCGCCATCCTCGACGCTCAGGACGGGCCGTGGAACAAGGCGGCGTGGAAGACCGACGCCTTCTACGCCAACCCGATGACGGGCTTCCCCGGGCCGCCGCAGTAATAACGATCGGCACCGCCTTAATTTATAAGGTGGTGCCGACGCCGGCGTCTGTTAGATTTCCACCTCGAACAATATCTTCGGGAGACAATTATGCGGGTTACTTGGATCATGTTTTTGATAACTGGAGTTTTTGCCTTGTCACTCATTTTGGGAATGGCGCAAACAGTGCTTGCTCAGCAGACACAGACGGACATTTTTATCGAAACGCTGGCGCAAGCGGAAGCTCAAATGCAGGCGAACCAGTGGGCGGATGCGGCGGCGCTGTGGGAGAAAGTCGTTAAGGCAAATCCTGTGCATGGCAGATTTTGGGAGCAGTTAGGACTCGCTTATTACAACGCCAAAGACTATCGCAGATCAATTCCGGCTTATCAGAAACAACTCGAGCTCGGTTTTGGACAGCCGGCAAACGCTGCTTACAACATCGCGTGCAATTACGCGCTGGCAGGCGATAAGGAGCAGGCGATCAGGTGGCTTGAAAAAGCGTTAGAGTTGAAATTTCCCAGTCTACAACACGCCCAGACCGACACGGATCTGGAATCCATCCGCAGCGACCCACGCTATCGAAATATGGTCGGCCTGATCGACACGAGCAAGTTGTCGCGCGATGAAGGCTGGCGAACTGATCTGCGATTTCTCACACGCGAGATCAAACGGCGCGGCTGGAATTTGTTTCCGCGAATCGGAACGGAAGTCGAGTTTGATGCACAGGTAAAACGGATCAACGACGCCATTCCCAAGTTAACGGACCCGCAGGTTGAGATCGAGATGCTTAAACTGATGCGTCGAGTCGGCGACGGACACTCAAATCTGTTCGGCTCGCATGAAAGAAAAGAATGGTTGGAAACGATTCCGGTACTCTTTTATATGTTCGAAGAAGGGCTATTTATCATAGCCTCCGACCCGAAACATAAAGATCTGCTTGGCTCTCAAGTCCTGAAATTCGGCGGACGCTCCGTAGATGAAATCGTTGATGCGATTCAAGTGACGTCGAGCGAGGACAATAAAATCTGGATCAAACAAATCGCGCCGTACCGAATGCGGCATTTGCCGCTGCTGCACGCCGGCGGAGCGATTCCAGATGCGAACAAAGTCGATCTCAAGCTGCGCGGGATGGACGGCAAAGAACGCACCGTTACATTAACGACGGACATGACGCAGCCGAACATATGGAATACAAAACCTAATCCGCCCGAGTGGGTCAATCTGCCGCAAACCTTGGGCTCACCGGTGCCGCTCTATTTGAAAAATCCGAGCGCAAATTATTGGTTTGAGTATCTGCCTGAGAAAAAGACCGTTTACTTTGGGTTTAACAGCGTTCGCAACGACGACAAAGAATCGCTCGCGGATTTTTCGACACGGCTCTTTAAGTTCGTCAACGACAATGCGGTTGAGAAACTGGTGATCGATCTACGCTGGAACAACGGCGGCAATACGTTCTTACTTACACCGCTCGTTCAGGGACTGATCAAGACCGAGAAGATTAATCGACGAGGTAAGCTGTTTGTCATCATCGGTCGCCGAACTTTTTCGGCCGCGCAAAATGCTTCGACGTTTTTCGAGCGATACACAAACGCAATGTTCGTCGGCGAGCCCACCGGCGCAAGTCCGAATTTTGTCGGGGAAGAAGACCCGTTCGTTTTGCCGTACAGCAAAATTGCGGCAAACGTCTCGCACCTTTACTGGCAAAGCGCCTTTCCACACGACGAACGAATCTGGATCGCACCGCAAATTTACTTGCCGCCGACGTTTCAAGCGTATCGAGCGAACCGGGATCCGGCTTTGGAAGCGATTTTGAATTACCGAGATAGAACAAATTAAAAGCGCCGGGAGGACTTACTCGAATCATGCACTCAGTGATAGGCGAGGTCTCGTAGAAAATAAAGGCGGCTCGTTTCAGTTACAGCCGCCCACCTGTCTAATCGATGTGAGAACAAAAGAGCAACTTTTACCTTACCCGGCTTCGAGCTGCTGGACGCAGCGGCTTTCCCCTGTCCGTCCGTTATATTTCAACCTCATCGATCTGCGCTTTCTGGAGCTTACCTGAGTAATCGATGTACAGCGACTTCCACTCGCTGAAAATATCAAGTACCTGCGTGCCCGCTTCACGATGGCCGTTGCCGGTCCCTTTAGTTCCGCCGAACGGCAGATGAACTTCGGCTCCGATCGTTGCGGAATTCACATAGCAGATGCCGGTATAAAGTTCCTGCATCGCGTAGAACGACTTGTTCACGTCCTGCGTATAGATCGCCGATGACAGCCCGTATTTCACGCCGTTGACGATCTCGATCGCTTCGTCCAGTGTCGAGAACGGGATTACCGAGGTGACCGGCCCAAAGATCTCTTCTTGCGCGATCCGATGATCCGGAGCGACATCAGAGAACACTGTCGGTTCGATGAACCATCCATTCTTAAGATCGCCTTTCGTGATCCGGTTTCCGCCGCATGCGAGTGTCGCTTTGTCGACGTTCTTGCCAATGTGTATGTAGCCGAGGATCTTCTGCATTGCATCCTCGTGAATGACCGGGCCGACTTCGGTTTTCGCATTCAGCCCGTTCCCGACACGCAGGGCTTTTGTCCGTTCAACCAGCTTCGCGACGAATTTTTTGTAGATCTTTTTGTGAACGACTAGACGCGATGAGGCGGTGCAGCGTTGTCCGCTCGTGCCGAATGCTCCCCAGAGCGAACCCTCGACCGCGTTGTCGATGTCGGCGTCGTCCATGACGATGATCGCGTTCTTTCCGCCCATCTCAAGCGAAACGATCTTGTTGTCGCGGGCGCATTGCTCGGCAATGACTCGTCCCGTATCCGTCGAGCCGGTAAACGAGATCAGCCGTACATCCGGATGACCGACAAGCGCCGGGCCTACGTCTCCGCCGTGACCGTTGATCAGGTTGACCACGCCCTTCGGAATACCCGCTTTCTCACATGCTTTTACGAGGTTAAGTGCCGAGAGGGGCACGTCCTCGCCCGACTTGATCACGACCGTATTGCCGCAGACGAGCGCCGGGATCAGCTTCCAGGACGGGATCGCCATTGGAAAATTGAATGGAGTGATCAGCCCGCAGATCCCGACCGGCTGCCGCACGCACATCGCAAACTTGTTCGGCATCTCGGCGGGCGTCGTAAATCCGTGCAGCCTGCGTCCTTCGCCAGCGGTGTAGTAAGTACAGTCGATCGCCTCTTGAACGTCGCCGCCGGCTTCCTTCAGTACCTTGCCCATCTCGCGGGTCATGTCGCGGGTGTATCGATCTTTGTGCTCGCGCAGGATCTCGCCAAGTGTGAAAAGAAGCTCAGCGCGCTTTGGGGCGGGCGTACGCCGCCATTTTGTCGCTGCGTTCTTTGCTGCCTCGACAGCCTTGTTGACGTCGGCCGCATTTGATTGCGGAAAACGACCAACGATGTCAGAAGTGTCCGCCGGGTTCACATTATCGAACCACTCGCCGGAAGAACTTTTCACCCAGTCACCGCCGATGTAGTTGTAATAAGTTTGGGTTTTCGAAGAATTTTTTATCTTCGCTTCTTTCGCCTTCGCCATAATTGAGTCTCTCGTCCCAAGTCTCTCGTCCCAAGTCTCTCGTCCCGGGTCCGCTCTAACTGATTAAATTCTGCTTTTTGTGGAATTTTCTTACCTGAAGTTTAAAGTCCCAGCCCCGCCAACGCAACCGGGCTCGAAATTTGTTCGTCGGTCGGAGATGATCAACGTCTTTATCCGGCTTCATTCCGTGTAGTCCGTGTTTTTCGTGTTCCATCTCGTGCCGGGACCACGGAGCAACGAAGGCACGGTCACAGTTTCGAACTGTTCCGGTTCGTGTTCTTTCTTGTTGGTGTGATTTCGTGTGAGTTCGTGGTTTCAGTTAGATGAAACAGACTGGAACCACGAACTCACACGAATCACACGAACAAGAAAGAACACGAAAAAGTGGGAGCCTGACATTTCAAACATTCAAATATACGGAATACCCCGGAATAAGAAAGTGGTTCAGATGGGTAGCCCGGCCCCAGCCTCGAGCTCTCATTCGGAAATTCTGGATTGACCTATGACACCAGGGACTCTCGAAGTAGCGTCTGGCCTCCAAAATACCAGTCCCAAGTTCGCCAAAGCAAACTTGGGACTTCTGGGACTTGGGACCCGGGACTCACCAACTACTGCACCGTAAACTGCACCACCTTCAACTGAAGGTTACGGGTGCGGATTTCGTAAGTTACGACGTGTAGAACGACCGCGTCGCCCTTTTTCAGTTTGCCGACCGCTTCGCTAAATGTCTTGACGTTCGTCACGGGAACGCGGTTCATCCGCTGGATAAGGTCGCCCTCGCCCAGGGCCTCGACACCATTCGAAAGTTTTACATCGGCGATAAAACTCTCGGGATTTATCTCTTTTACGAGGACGCCGTTTTGTCCTTCCAGTTTATGCGTCGCAGCGAGCGTCGATGTCAGGTCTACGAGGGTCAAACCAAACGGCTTGACCTCTTCCTTCGTTTTTTCAAGCGGCAGACGCGTGCGTGAATCCTCCTCGCCCACACTGTTCGAACGCAACGGGCGTTCGCCGAGTCGAATCGCGGTTGTGCGGCGATCGAGCCCGATTGCGTTCTCGCGAAGGTACGCAACATTCACCGAATTCTCGGGCGACGTCGCCGAAACTCGTGAGATCAGATCCTGCGCACCGTCTATCTTATTGCCATTGAACTCGACGATAACGTCCCCAACTTTCAAACCCGCCAATCCGGCAGCACTTTGTGGATCTCGGAGCTCCACAATAATTGCTCCCTTCGGCTCTTTCAGTCCATAAACCGCCGCGAACTCCGCCTTGACGGTTTCGAGACCTACGCCGAGAAAACCTCGGCGAACTTTCCCGCTCTTGAGTATCTGTTCCAACACGTAGGACGCTTCGTTAGACGGCAGTGCAAACCCTACTCCGTTGTAATCGCCGGTCGATGTCGCGATCTGGGAGTTTATCCCGATCACATCGCCGTTCATGTTGACAAGCGGGCCGCCTGAATTTCCCCGGTTGATCGCGGCATCCGTCTGAATAAACTTTTGAAATACCGAGGTCGATGGCGTCTCGCGATTAGTCTGCGAAATTATTCCGGCCGTAACCGACCTGTTAAGACCGAAAGGCGATCCGATCGCGAGGACCCAGTCGCCCACCCGAGCTTTATTCGAATCGGCAAGCTTTACGTACGGGAAGTCACGGTCGGCGTCGACCTTTAAGACCGCGACATCAGTCTCCTCATCAACACCGACGACCTTTGCCGTATATTCCTCACCCGAATCGAGCTTGACGGTTATCTTTGCCGCGTCCTCGACTACATGATAATTGGTTAACACGTGCCCCGCCTTATCGACGAAGAATCCACTGCCAACGGAATAGGACGGACGGCGAGGCATTTGCCGGCGGAAAAATTCCATGATGTCGTCCGAGTTACCCGGGGCCGACTCTGTCCGCGCCGCTATCTCAGGAGCCTTTCCCTTGGTGTCGATGCTCACCACCGCCGAGCCCATGCGCTTTACAACTTCGGCAAAAGAGGCGGAAAGCGTTTCCGACGTTGCAGAGGACGGAGGCGGTGACGCCTGGGGCGAGGCCGTCTGAGCCGAAGCGAAAGCTCCGGAAAACGTCAGGATCGTCAGCAAAAGTACGGATCGTAACTGAAACCTCACGGCCGCGACATCAAACATAATTGCTTCTCCTCGAATAATTCCTCGTAAGCAAAACGAAATTTAGTGCCCGAATTATAGCAAAAGAATTGAGGGATGAACGAATTCTATGGCGTTAGCAAAACCTTTAGCACGCCGCTTTTCCTCGCGTGCTCGAGAGCCTCGACGCCGTCCTCCAGATTAAACTGCTCACTGATCAGATCATCCGTCTTGATCTGCTTGGATGCTAAAAGTTCGAGCGCGGGTGCAATCCGTCCGCAACGCGACCCGACAACCGAGAGTTCGTCGACGACAAAACGCGACGCTTCCCAGGCACTCGCTCCGTGAAATGTCGATTTGAGGATAATTGTCCCCCGGGGTCTCACAAGATTGGAAGAGGTCGCAAACCCGGACTCGGACCCGCTCGCCTCGACGACGACATCGAACGAGCGTCTCAAGTTTTCTACTCGTTCGAGTTTCACGGTCTCGACATCACGCTTCCCCGCGATCGCCAACTTTTCGCTATGCTTTCCAACGAGCATAACGGAGTCAGATCGCAGCCTCATCACCATCGCGCATAATAACCCGAGCTTTCCGTCGCCGATCACTGCAACCCGCGTGTCGCGGTCGATCGCAACACGTTCGAATATTCCGTAAGCAGCCGCCAGCGGCTCAGCAAAGACCGCGGACTCGTCCGACACGTTGTCCGGAACGGGGATAAGATTCCTCGACGGCAGCGTCAGGAACTCCGCATGGGCTCCGTCGCGGCCCAGAATGCCGAGGACAGTACGCTCCGGACAGTGTCGCGGATCGCCGCTAACGCAGAGTTCGCATTTGCCGCATCCGGCGTTTATCTCGCCGACAACTCGCTTGCCCTTCAGCCCCGGCAGGTCGCCCGGTTCTTCGACAACGCCGACAAACTCATGCCCTATCGTTCCCGTAAAACCTGCATAGCCGCGAACGATCTCGAGGTCTGTGTTGCAGATACCTGATCTTAGTACGCGAACCAGGGCTTCGCCCTCTGTTACGGGCTCGGTTATCTCGTCTACGCGGACCCGCCCGCTGCTAACTCGCAAGGCCTTCATATGGTTTGATCGGCGATAATTTACTTAACTGCGAGAGTCTTTTATACTTTGTCAGCATTCAAGATTATCAATCCAACGACAGGAATTCTAAATTGAGATTATGCGAAGTTTGCTTTTTACCTTGTTTTTGACCGCTTTCCTTTGTTTCACCTTAGCCTGTGAGAACCCCGGGGGCTCGCCAGGCGCGAGCGGTTCGCCCACTGCGGCGTATAAAGAGCTCTATGCGGCCGTGAAATCGAAGGAGACTGAAAAGATAAAGGCCGTTCTGTCGAAGAAAACACATGAGTTCGCGGCGATGGTCGCCAGCCGACAAAATCAGTCCGTCGAGAAAGTGTTCGAGAACGGATTTACCGCCACGACATTTGCCGAATCGCTGCCCGAGATCCGCGATGAACGCATCAGCGGTGAGTTTGCCGCCGTCGAGGTTTGGAATGCGAAGGACAAACGATGGGAGGATCTGGGATTCGTCATGGAGGACGGCAAGTGGAAACTGGCGATCGGCGAAATGTTCGGCGGCTCGTTCAAATCGCCCGGTAAGGGCCGAGCGATAAAGGAGCAGGAAGCAACGAATGCGACGAGCAACACGATGATCCCGGGCATCCCCGCCAACGCTGATGTGAACATGAATGCGAACATGAACTCAAACTCTAACTCGAACGTAAAAATAATCATTCCGAAAGAGAGACCCCAGTCGAACACTAAATGATCGACGCCTCAACGGTCGCAGAAATCGTGGCACAATATCAAAAGCACGGCTGGACACTCCGCCGTGCTTTGCTATCTCCGGAAGGAACTATTGCGTTCGGCGGCCTGCTCGGAAATATCGAGCAACTAGAGTCGGACTTCGATGCACTGTGGTTTTCGAGATTCTCTAAACCGGAGCTCGAATCCTGGGAATTGCGCCGCCTGTCGGCATTACCGTTTGCACTGTTGACCGCGGCATCGAACGACGCTCCGGTCGAAGAACGGGAAGCGGCATTGTCGGAGATCGAAGAAGAAATGCGCGAAAGAACATTCGCTTGACAAGCGTTTCGCGCGATTGCAAACTTGAATCGGTTGACATGATGATCAAAGACTTGGGAGCCGTAGTCGTTCGTGTTTGGGAAGGATTGCGGCCGATTACAAAAAAGATGCTGGTCGGTGCGATGCAGTCGGATGGCGCCAACCCGCCGGTAAACTACGCGCCAACATTTTCTTACGACGCTCACGCGGATTGGGAGCTGAGCCGTTTGCTTACAGCACTTGACGAACAATCCAGGAGCGCGGCGAGCAAGAACGCGGACATCCTGAATGAGATCGCTCAGCTCGCAGAAACCTGTGTCACCGTTCTCGAATCGCAGAGCGGCTCGGCCGAGGTTTTCATTCAGCTTGCCGAGCGGGCCATAAAAAAGCACGATTACAACAAGCTCGATAAGCTTGCCGACCGACTTTCGGAAAGGTTTTCGTCAGGTGAAATTGCAGAGGTAGTGAGGCAGACGGACGTCCCGCAGATCCGGGCTATCGCATATGAAACGCTTGCACTTTTGCCTGTGAACGCAATACTTCCTCTGCTTGAGGATCCCTTGTACTCGGATATCGCTGCGAACGCTCTCGAGCAGAAAGCATACGAATATGATTCTGCCGAAGCCCGAGATCTGCTGGATCAGTTAGACTCGGAAACCGAGATCAGAAACGACTAGTCTCAGCGATCGCAATCCTACAAACAAGTCAAATACACCCACGATCGATCCGGCGCTTTAATCAGCTTCACTTTCAGAACCTGTGTCAAAATTGGGGAGTTGACTGTTAAAATTGCCACGACCTTCAGAGGCTGTGCCGAAACTATAATTGCGGCGGCGAAGC
>JBKJOR010000405.1:0-12463 GCA_046595575.1 Pyrinomonadaceae bacterium
GAAATATTCACCACCGGGGTCGAAGATCCGCCTATCGGCGCAAATGACATCCAAATCGAAGGTGAGGATCATTGTCGAGGATCAGGGTGAGGGAATTCCCGATACTGACAGGGAGAACGTGTTCGACAAATTTTTCCAAATTGGAGAACCCGAGACACGTAAGACATCAGGCGGTCTCGGGCTCGGCTTAACGATCGCGCGCGGTATGATCGAGTCACAGGGCGGGCGGATCTGGATCGAGGACGGAAGCACTGATTTCATGACTCGGGTTGTTTGCGAGATCCCGTCTGAATCCGCCGGCACCGAAAAGCTGGCTGCACCACGCAATTGATATGACCGCAAAAAGAATTCTAGTCGTCGACGACGAGTTTCAAATAACGCGAGTACTAAGGCAGAGCCTCACAGCGCATCGATACGATGTCAGGACGGCTGCTGACGGGGTTTCCGGTCTCGACACTTTTCACGACTGGCACCCGGACCTTGTGATTACAGATCTTCAGATGCCGGAAATGGACGGCATCGCGTTTTGCAAAGCTATCCGAAGGGTATCTCAGCTACCGATAATTGTGCTCTCGGTTCGAGGTGAAGAGCGGACGAAGGTGGCGGCGCTCGATGCCGGTGCGGACGACTATGTGACAAAACCTTTCGGGATAGACGAGCTGCTCGCACGCGTCAGGGCGGCACTGCGGAGGTCGCCCGTAAACGAAGACGAATTTGCACCGATGGAAGATGGCGACTTCGCGATCGATCCCGCAAAACGAGAGATCAAGGTAAGGGGAACGTCGGTGCATCTCACGCCGAAAGAGTTCGATCTCCTAGTGTTTCTTTTTCGCAATCGGGGCAAGGTCGTTACTCACCGTGCCATCCTGGCAGCTATCTGGGGCGGCAACTTTACCGAGCAGACTGAGTACCTGCGTGTTTTCGTTGGACAACTTAGAAAAAAGTTCGAGATCGATCCGTCGTCACCGAAGTATCTCTCTACTGAGCTAGGGGTTGGCTACCGATTCACCGCGGCTTAGCCGCCTACGTGAACGCTCGGACGCAACTCCGGATCTGACTCCGCCTGCCGCAGGATCTCGCGCGTGACTGGGGCAGTATCACCCTCACCGAAAAGAATGTAACGGACCAGGTATTGGATCGGGTTACCCTCGCTCCAACCAAAGTAAACGTGGGGGATCTTACCCGTCTTGTCACGTAGACGCAGCAACAGCGCCGCAATGGCGTTTGGCACCGCGGGTGCCTTGGTGCGAAGTATCTTGTAACCGGCGACATCTATGCCACAGATCTGCAGCTCGCCCGTGAAGTCGGACGCATCACCGATCTCGATCTCGTAGAAGAGTATCGGATCGCTGGTGGGAATGTGATTGTCGACACGTTTCTCATGCTCCTTAAAACGGTATTCGGCCACATCGCCTGCTTCGCGGCGATTGGTGACGATGCGGATCTCACCCTCAGCAAGCTCGTTGATGAATGCCTCGGCGGTTGCATCGAACTCGATCTTTTGGACGCGGAGCTCCGTCGTGCGCAGTGCCCTCGAGACAAACGACGCCACCACGATTCCCAGAATGAACAGCGATGCGATCTTGATGCCGTCCGGCCGCTCGATGATGTTTGCGATAGTCGTGTAGCCGAAGACCAGCGATATAAATAGATAAACCCATCGCGACCGCTGCTTACGAGTCCATGCCGATATCGTTACGGCAATCGCCGCGGACGTCATTAGGACGAGTACGCCCGTTGCGTACGCCCCGCCTTGTGCTTCGACATCGGCTTTGAAAAAGACGGTGATGGCGAAGCATATAGCCGTGAATATCAGGACTAGCGGGCGCGATGCGCGTGCCCAGTTTGGAGCCATTCCATATCGCGGCAGGTAACGGGGAACGATATTCAGCAAGCCTGCCATCGCCGAGGCACCCGCAAACCAGAGGATCAGGATCGTGCTGATGTCGTACGCGGTTCCGAAGACCTCGCCCAGATGCTGGTGTGCGAGGAACGCAAGTGCTCGCCCCTGAGCCTTTCCTCCGGCTTCGAACTCGGCGGGCGGGATCAGGATGCTCGTTATAAAGCTGCTGCAGATAAGGAAAAAACTCATCATCAGGGCGGCCGTTCTGAGGAGCCTGCGAGTTTTCCCGATGCGATTCGGACTATCGATCAATGGCATCACTGCGACGCCGGTTTCGAAACCCGAGAGCCCGAGCGCGAGTTTCGGGAAAACGAGCAGCGACAGTCCTACGACCATCACAAAACTTCGCAATCCTCCGCCATTCCCCCCGGCCGTTAAGACGGCCGCCTGCCAATTTACCAACAGGGACGGATCGCGTGCGATCGCCGTCATGCCGACTGCGATCACGACGAGGTTCAAAACCAGATACGCAACAACGAGGAACACGGCGATCTTGATCGCCTCTTTGAAGCCTTTGAGAAACACGGCCGAGAGAAGGCCGACCAGGACCAGTGTGATCGCGACCGGATGGTCGACCTGCGGGAGGTGATCTTCGACGAATGAATTATGGATTATGTGCTCGGCCGCGTCGGCTGCCGAGAGAGTGATCGTGATGACAAAATCAGTTGCTACGAATCCCAGTAGCACTAGAACGAACAGCTTACTCTTCCATCGCGACAGCAGTTGCTCGAGCATCGATATCGATCCCTGCCCGTGCGGACTCTCGGCGGCGACGCGATTGTAAATCGGAAGCGCTCCGAACAAAGTCAGGAGGATGAGGATAAGCGTCGCTATTGGCGAGAGAACTCCAGCCGCCGCAAACGCGATCCCGGGCTGGTAGCCCAGCGTCGAAAAATAATCGACACCGGTAAGGCACATCACTTGCCACCAGGAATGTTTGTGATGAACCTTTTCTTTTGCAAAAGGTGCCTCCGCATGCGCGACGCCCTTCATGAACCAGCTTTTTACCGCCCGTCCGTTCTTTTTACTTGATGCCATCTCGTCTCTGCCTGTCTCGTGTGTCCTAAACGCGTGAAGGCACGATCAACTAAGATCGCGCCCTTCCTACCGACGGAAAACCCGACACGGTAACACGGTTCTCAGCTTATCGGGCCCGCCGTAAAGAAACCGTAAAGAAGGCATAAGGAAATCATAAAGAGCGAACCTTCGAGCCTCGGTTAGTCATGAGAACGGAGCCGCATTCACTTTTATGAATTCTTTACGCCGGCTTTACTCCGAACTTATGCGCAGCCACGTAACTTATTCATGGAGCGGATCGATCGGATGTCGGAGAGACCTTAAGTGGAGACGAATAAAATGACCGTAGCAGCTATTTCTCAGATCAACACCCGTTTGGCTGACACGAGTATGAAACCTTTGCAAAAAAGTCTTCGCCGCTGGACCGCTGGCTTGTTATTACCGTCGGTTCTGGGTTTCGTGTCAGGCTTCGGTGGTCTTGCCATCAGCGGACTCGGCATTGCCGGTCTCGTCGACCCGGACACCGACCTGGCGACGCTTGGAACGGTGTTCGTGGCAATCTCATTTCCGTTTTTCATTCTTGCGGCCCACTGCATTGACCGCGTCGCCGCCGCAGACAAGGCGGTCCGTATAGAGAATTGTCGGCGACTCGGCATGAAGGAAGAGGCGTGACCAACGTGTATTTTCAACTGCAAGGTTAGGCGGTAATGATGACGGCTTTCGTGCCGGTGAGCTCGGAGAAATCTTTCGTGTAGATAGTATCGACGCGGCGGATACGTCCGATAACCTCGACAATGTCCTGCGTCGATATGAAACCGCTTTCGACGTGAGCGACCGCCCAGCTTTTGATGTGAGAGGCTGTTCGAAGCGTTTCTTCGAGCAGCTGCAGGTATTGCGATTTCGTTTCGACCGGCATCCCGAGCTTTCCGTTGCGGACCGTTTCGACATCGGTCCAAAAATCGTCTCCGCCCCTAAGCCATTCTTCGCGCCACAGTACCCGGTCGGAAAAACCGCGTTGCGTTCCGGCGCCCGAAGCCGGCAGACGCAGAAACATGAGATCGGCAAAACTGGTCTCGGCAACAAATTCGTTCGGGCCCTTGTTCTGGCAACTATTGTTCTGACCGTTATTCACCGGTTCCGGCAGGATGGTCCAAAGTCGTCGATAAACGGTTGATAAGGGTTGTCGAAGCTCGAGCGTGTCCGGCGAGAAAGACATAACATAATCGCCGACGGACATAGCCAGGCTCGCTCCGACGGCGAATGCGAAAGGCGACCCGAGGCTATCCAGATTCTGGCGCACGTTGTCGAACCACCAGGCATCCGTTTCACTGAACCAATTGCGCAACGAGGGATTGTACAGTTTATGTCGAGGAACGTAGACATCTTCAAGAATCAAATTGACGTCCTCATCCGATAGCTTTTCGCTGTTGTTCTGGATCGACGCCACCGCTTTCGTCCACGATGACTGGAGGAGGTCATTCGCAAGCACGCGAATGTCGCGACGCTTCAGATAAGCTCCGAGGGTCGGCTCGCCAGTGAAGGGCATAGCGATCGATTTAAACTCGAGCCGGCGGAGAATATTAAGTTCGAAAGCGAGCCAGCTAGCCGGCGTCGCCTTTGGTGCGTGCGTCATATTTGTCTCTACAACCTGCGGCCCGAGTGGGCTAGACAAAGAATCGTTATTCCCAGTTCGACGCGGTTGACTACGAGAACCTGTATTTCGGCGAAGAGTCGTTCTCGGGTCCAGGGCCAGTTACGTAAGTCGATGTATCGATCGACAAAAATGCCTTTACAACTTTAGGATCGAACTCCAGGCCTGCCCATTCCGTCATGTAATGTTTTGCTTCCGAATCCTGCATCGCCTGTCGACGTGGTCGGTTGTCGGTAAGTGCCGCGTAACTATCGGCGACCCGCAGTATCCGAGCCGCTAATGGGATTTGTTCGCCTTCGAGAGCGTCGGGATACCCGCCTCCGTTCCACCATTCATGGTGCCAGCGTACGAGGAGCTGGACACCGCGGGACATTCCGCGACGAGCAGTTTCCTGCTCCCCGATCACGGGGTGCCTCTGCATGTCTATAAATTCGTCGGGGGTGAGCACGCGACTCTCCTTGATATACTCGCGGCTCATAACAACTTCGCCGACGTCGTGGACGAGAGCCGCCTGCTGCATAAAAAAGCGGTCGTGGGCTGCAAGGTTGAAGTGTTTTCCGACAGCGTCAGCGATGGTCGCGATGCGCAAGCCGTGGGCATGAGTGTAACCTTCGAACTCGTCCATCTCAGACGAGATCTCGAGCAGCTTCTCATCAAAACGCGATTCAGCCGCGGGCGTACTCTGCATGGGATATAGTTTCGCCTTTTACCGTTTGAAGTTTCAAGCGCAGAACGGGATTTACGTCTACACCGAAGCCGTACGCTGGATGTCGTCCAGCATCCTTGCAGCTTCCTTATTTCCCGGCACCATTTCTAGAAAGCGCTTTAGCTCGCCCTCAGCGCGTTTGGCCATCTTCATGTCCACAAAGAATTCAACCAGCATCATCCTGATCTTCGGGTTCGCCGGATCCAGCCCAACGGCGGTCTGCAACGAGGCTTCTGCCTTGTGATGCTGCTTTTCAAGTTGAGAAAGGGCCTGGCCAAAATACGCATGATAAAGTGCGTTTCGCGGGCTGTAGTGGATCGCACGCGAGAGATGGCCGGCCGCGGCTGCAAACTCTTCGTCGCCGAGCGCCTCGAGACCTTTTTCAAAGCTCTGCAACCCTGTCTCCGCCTGACGATCTTCCGGCGTGACGGCCTTCTCATTACCTGCGGCTCGTCGCTTCTCCCGAAATTCAAGCTCTTTCCGCATCTTAAAATCGTAATTCTCCCGCCCTTCGTCGGTCTTCAGCGTCTCGTATGCGTGAGCGATCTCGGTAAATGCGATCTGGATGCGGCGCAGCTTGGTCGCCTCTTCCCGGTGAAATCGGTCCGGGTGAAACAATCTCGCCATCGCAAAGTAGGAGTGTTTGATCTCTACCGCCGCGGCGTTATCGGCAATACCAAGGATGTCATAAACCGTCTCGGCATTCTCGACTCGTTGAAGATAATCCTCGAGCGAAATATGAATTTCCGGAAGGGGAGTCGATTCGTCGGGTTCGCTTTCAGGGGCGGTTGCGATCGTTGGGACGACAGGTTTGGCTACCGTAATTGCCTGCTTAACCAGCGACACTCGGGCCGTGCGAATCTCTCCGATCTTCGTCGCTGAGAATGCGGCGTTCCAATCGCGGCGGACGAGCAAGCCGCCGAGCCAGAGGACGTAAAGCGATTGCAGCATTGCGGTTTCGGGCAGGCTGCAAATCGGCCGGAGCAGTTCGATCGTGAGCTGATTCCGTTCAAAGAGGTCAAGAGCGTACGTTTCGTGGGGTTGGAGGACTGCCGCTGTACGTGGGTTCAGCTCGCGATAAAAAGCTTCCTGCACGCTTTTAAATCGCTTGTAGATATCCTGGGAAGGCAGGCACCGGGCGTACTCGATGAGTGTCTTATAGACGTCGGTATTGTAAATCATGTCCTCGCGGAGACGGGTCAAAGGGCTGAACAGCCAGTCGCCGAACGGCCACGTTAACGCATCGACAATGATCGATTCGATCTGGAGCGCGACGAAATCGTCTATCTGCTCTTTGCCGAAGATCTTTTTTTGTTCGAGCGCCGCCGCAAGCTCAAGGTCGTTAGCAAAGTCAGCGACCCGCGCGAGGGTTTTCTGATCAATCTTTCTACGGTTAAGGAGGATGCTAAAAAGGCGGAGCTCGCGCGAGTTAGAGACGGCATAGACTACTGCACCGTCGCGAAAGTATATGATCGCCTTTTCTTTCGCGCGGCTAAGCCTGAGACTACCGCTGAGCTTCGCCTGAACGATCTCAACCAGCAGCTCCGCAAAGGGGTGCGAATGGAAATCTCCTTTTAGATCAAGACTACTATTTTGGGGTGTCATCGGAATGCAGGCGGCGTCAGGAGGGTGAGCAACGGCCAACCAAATGATAGCAAATCCAGGCTGCCGATGTTAACAAATTATTTGCCCGGGCTGAGGTTTGACAGCTCGAAAACAAACTGCGAAAGTTTTTCACATACCGGACTCCGCATGTCATTTGATACGAAAACAGATATAAAAATACGCGAATGCACGACGCTCGACGAGCTTGCGGCCTGCGTCGACCTTCAGCGCGAGGTATTTGCTCTGCCCGAGATCGAGATTTCTCCGGTCCGGCACTTCGTTGTGACGAGAAATGCCGGAGGCTTTTCGCT
Source organism: Pyrinomonadaceae bacterium (assembly GCA_046595575.1). Classification (GTDB taxonomy): domain Bacteria; phylum Acidobacteriota; class Blastocatellia; order Pyrinomonadales; family Pyrinomonadaceae; genus OLB17. The sequence continues at coordinate 7,194 of JBKJOR010000405.1, forward strand.
CGGTGCATTTGCGGGCGGTCAGCTAGTGGGATTTGTGTTGAGCGTCCCTGCTTTCCTTCGTGGAGAAAAGGCGTTTTACTCGCACATGACCGCCGTTAAGTCTGGACATCAGGGCGAGGGGATCGGCGCCCGCTTAAAGTGGGCCCAGCGGGAGACGGCTCTGGCGGTCGGCGTAAAAATCATAAAGTGGACCTTCGAGCCTGTTAAGGCGCGAAACGCGTTTTTCAATCTCGAAAAGCTGGGTGCGATCGTCACCGAGTACGAAGAGAATTTTTACGGCACAGACTATGCGACCGGCGGCCCGAAGATCGGATTGGCGAGTGACCGTCTTTTCGCCGAATGGCATCTCGACTCTCCGCGTGTCGCGAAACTTGCCGAAGGTGTCGCAAGTGCTCCCGACTCTGCAGAGCCCGACGCCCGCATATCGATCCCCGCGGACTGGTTACCCATAGTTAGCGCCGATGCGGCCAAGGCTTTCGAAGTACAGCTCCGTATCCGTGGTGAGTTCCAGAGCGCTTTCGGCAAAGGCCTGATCGGACGCGGATTCGTCCGCGATGGAGCTGAGCCGCATTACTTGCTCTATAAGAAATGAGATGGCCGATTTCGCTATAGACCCTGACATTCACCGTGCGAAAACGATGCCTTCCCGTTTTTATACGGACGGGCTCAACTTTGATCTTTCGAAAGACAAGCTATTTGCCCGGACATGGCAGTTCGCCGGGCGCACCGATGATTGCGAAGGCCTGCAGCCTTTTAACCTTCTACCCGGTTTTTTAGACGAGCCGATCCTTTTATCGCAGGGCGCCGATGGCATTCGATGTCTCTCAAACGTCTGTACCCACCGCGGAAAGATCTTGATAGAAGACGCTTGTAACGCTAGCCAGATCCGCTGCGGTTATCACGGACGACGGTTTGATCTCGAAGGGAAATTCCTCTCGATGCCGGAGTTCGACGGAGTCGAGGACTTTCCTACCGAGGATGACAACCTTCGTCGAATCCCGATGGCAGTGGGTGGCGGCTTCATTTTCGTTTCTATCGATCCATCGGAACCCTTTTCTGGTTATACCGAAGGTGTTAGATCGCACTTCGACAGTGCAGCGGATCAAGATCTGAAGCTAGTCTCGACTCGAGAATACAAGGTGGACGCACACTGGGCGCTCTACTGCGAAAATTATCTCGAGGGATTTCACATCCCGTTCGTCCATCACTCGCTAAACGAGATCGTAGACTATGGAAATTACTCAACTGAGACGTTTCGCTATGCGAGTTTGCAGACGGCGTATAGTCGCCCCCCTCCCTCAGGAAAGCTGGCTAATGGATCGGCGGAATCTGGAGAGGTCGCGGGACGATATCTTTTCATATTTCCGAACACGATGTTCAATTTCTACCCGTGGGGAATATCGGTGAATGTTGTCCGTCCGGTTACGCCTGCGAAGTCTGTCGTCGAGTTCTACACTTATGTTTCCGATGAATCAAAGTTCGGCATCGGCGCCGGAGGCGATCTCGACGGGGTGGAGCTTGAAGACGAGGCCGTCGTCGAAAGCGTCCAGCGCGGCATACGTTCGCGATTCTATTCTCACGGCCGTTACTCGCCGACGCGCGAGCAGGGAACGCATCACTTTCACAGGCTGATCGCGGAGTTTATGGGGTAGCGATACTCGTCTAAATTCTGTGCATTTCGACACCGATCACTCGGAAAGAAACACGGAATCCGGAACGATGAAGGGAATGGAATCGAAGATCGAAAAAGATGTTCAATCAATACGTGCCGAGATCGATCGGCATAACGATCTGTACTATCAGGAAGCGACGCCGGAGATCTCTGATTTCGAGTTCGACAAGTTGCTGGAGAAGCTGAAGGCTCTCGAATCGGAACACCCCGAATTGATCACACCCGACAGCCCGACGCAGCGGATCGGCGGAAAGGCCGTAAGCCTCAAGCCCTTCGTGCATACGGTATCTCTGATGTCGCTCGACAACTCCTACGATCTGGAGGAGCTCAAGGCGTTTACCGAACGGTGTGAACGTTTGGCGGAAGGACGAAAGCTGGAGTACGTTGCGGAGTTAAAGATCGATGGGTTAAGCGTCGCGCTTCATTACGACAACGGACTGCTGACTGCCGGTGCGACGCGCGGCGACGGAAGCCGCGGTGATGATGTCACACCGAACGTCCGCACGATAAACAGAATCCCATTAAGATTGAAAGCCGAAAAGAACCTGGCTCACGCAGAAGTCAGGGGCGAGGTCTTTCTTTCCCGGACGCAGTTTCAGCGGATCAATTCAGAGCTCGAGATGCTGGGCGAAAAAAGTTTTGCTAATCCTCGCAATTGCGCGTCGGGAACTTTACGTATGCTCGACTCGGCCATTGTCGCCTCGCGGAAGCTCGATATGTTTCCTTACGACGTCCTCAGCGGACCGCAAAAAATGTTCGCGACCCACTGGGAGAATTTCGAGTGGCTCGCGGCGAACGGCTTTCACGTCAATCCACACCGGGCCCTTTGCGCGGACTACGATGCTTTGGCGGAGTTCGTCGTACAGATGGAGCCAAAGCGTGACGAGCTCGATTACGAGATCGACGGCGTTGTCGTAAAGGTAAATTCGACGGCGTTGCAGGAAGAGTTTGGAGCGACGACCAAAGCTCCGCGTTGGGCGATCGCGTATAAATATCCGGCTCGACAGTCAACGACAAAGCTTTTAGACATTCAGGTTCAGGTCGGACGCACCGGAGCGATGACGCCGGTTGCCTATCTCGAACCCGTACTTCTCGCCGGAACGACGGTCGCTCGTGCGTCACTGCATAACGAGGACGAGATCAAGCGGCTCGATATAAAGCTCGGCGATACGGTGATGATCGAAAAGAGCGGTGAGATAATTCCGCAAGTTCTCGGCATCGTCGAATCGAAACGCGACGGAACCGAGCGTCCGTATAAGTTTCCGACAAAATGTCCGGTCTGCAAGTGGGATGCGGTCCGACCCGAGGGCGAAGCCGTTCGACGGTGCACAAATCCGGAATGCCCTGCGAAAGTGAAAGCTCGCATCGGGTTTTTTGCATCGCGAAAGGCGATGGATATCGAGGGTCTCGGCACGGTGCTTATTGACATGTTAGTGGATAGCGAGCGAGTGAAGAACGTCGCCGATATTTATACCCTGACCGTCGAGGATGTCTCCAATCTCGAACGTAAGGCCGAGAAATCAGCGAAGAAACTGATCGATCAGATCGACGCCAGCAAGACCCGCGGCCTTCAGCGTTTGCTGTACGGGATCGACATCCGTCACGTCGGTGAGCGCAACGCGAAGATACTTGCGAAACACTTTCGCTCTATCGACAAGTTGGCAGAGGCGGCTGTCGAGGAACTCGAAGCGATCCACGAGATCGGTCCGACGGTGGCTATAAGCGCTCACGAGTGGTTCCGCGATCCGCTGAACAGGAAGCTCGTCGATCGGTTAAAAGCTTTCGGGGTGAAAATGGAAACCGATGGTCCGGGAGCAGCCGAACTGGATGAGAGGTTTGTCGGGAAAACGTTTGTGCTGACCGGAGCTCTCGCGGGTTATACCCGTGACGAAGCCGCCAAGCTTATCGAAGACCGTGGTGGCCGAGTCTCATCCTCGGTGAGTAAGAAGACCGATTACGTCGTGGCGGGGAGTGACGCGGGTTCGAAGTTGGCAAAGGCTGAAAGTCTTGGCGTACAAGTCTTGAGTGAAATCGAGTTCGCCGGAATGATTTCATAACTAATGAATACTGGTGTTTCCATGATCGAGACGTTACGGGATTTCGTCGATAAGGCGAACGAACTCGGAATTGAATATATGGTTACTGGCTCGTTCGCGATGAGCGGATATGGTGAGATCAGAATGACGCGGGACATCGATATCGTCATTCAAATAGATGAAGGACAGGCCGATCGATTTGCGAAGTTATTCGAGGCCGATTACTACGTCAGCCTAGGATCTATCAAATCAGCGATCTCACGGGGATCGATGTTCAATGTAATAAGCCATTCTCACGGAGGCAAGCTCGACTGCATTGTGCGGAAGGATGATGAATTTGCGCTAACAAGTTTTCAGCGTCGCTACAGAGTCAGAGTTTCAGGTGTCGATTTTTGGACGACGACAAAAGAAGACCTGATAGTCGCAAAGCTTAATTGGGCCCGCGATTCATATTCCGAGATGCAGATCCGAGATATTGCGAACCTAACTTCAAGCGAATATGATGCAGATTACGTAACGAGCTGGATCGAAAGTCTAGGTTTGGACAAAATCTGGTCTGAGGTTGAGAGATGGAAGACACGACGAGAGAAAGCCAGCAAATAATTTACGACATAATTATGTCGAAATCTGTGGAAGAGCGGTTCATGATGTGCGCCGAAATGTATGAGGACGCAAAGGCGTTGGCGACCATAGGCATGCCGGAAGGTCTTTCCGATAAAGAGCAGGCAGCGTATGTCTTCGAAAGGTTGCATGGTGCGCTTCCGGATGAACTTGTTGAAAGTGAATGGTAAATATTTAGCGCAAAGTGTTTTGGAATCAGGCGTAGAGACGAAAGGTAACCTTAATGGATAAATTCTTCACAACAAACATTTCAGAAGCTGACCCGTTGATAAGCGAAGCGATCTACGACGAGGTTCGTCGTCAGACCAACGGACTGGAGCTTATCGCCTCGGAGAATTTTGTCTCCGAAGCCGTGCTGCAAACAATGGGCACGGTTTTCACGAACAAGTACGCCGAGGGATATCCGGGCAAGCGCTATTACGGTGGCTGTGAGTTCGCCGATGTCGTCGAGCAGGCGGCGATCGATCGTGCGAAAGAGATCTTCGGGGCCGAGCACGCGAATGTACAACCGCACTCCGGCGCTCAGGCGAACATGGCGGTGCTGATGACCGCACTCGACCATGGCGATCAGATACTCGGGATGAATCTTTCGCACGGCGGCCATCTGACGCACGGGCATCCATTGAATTTTTCGGGGATCAATTACAAAGTTGCCGACTACGGGGTTAATCGCGAGACCGAGCAGATCGATTATGATGTGCTGCAAAAGCTTGCCGAAGAGCATAGGCCGAAGCTGCTCATTTGCGGAGCGTCGGCGTATCCGCGAACGATCGATTTCGCGCGGATCGGTGAGATCGCCCGTGGTGTCGGTGCAAAGGTGATGGCCGACATTGCACACATTGCAGGACTTGTCGCAGTAGGACTGCATCCGTCGCCGGTTCCGCACTGCGAATTCGTCACGACGACAACGCACAAGACGCTGCGCGGTCCGCGCGGAGGTT
>JBKJOR010000412.1:0-5498 GCA_046595575.1 Pyrinomonadaceae bacterium
CAATTAGTAATTAGCAATTAGCAAAAAGGACTTGGGACTTGGGTCTTGGGACTTGAGACTTGGGACTAGTCCCTGCTATAGTTTTTTTAGGCGAAAGTTGTTCCTGCGTATCCCGTCACCGGACGCATATATAATTGAGCCAACACTTGAATTGAGGGAGGCTGATGCCTGATTCGGTGCAAACTTCCATAGGAAGATTTGCCATAGATGAAGGCTTCGATGTTTCTTCGGAAGCAGAAGGCCGCCCACCTGAAAATACAGGTTCAATTCAAGCGTTTGGAACGGATCACGCGGTGCCTTTCGCCTATTCTTTTTCAGCTTCTTCGTCGAGTTCTCTTCGTATCTCCTCAGTCAACTTTGCTTCTTCTAGCGCGATCGGGAGCTCGGATGCACGAGCCGATAGTTTCTTCAAAGCAAGTTCCGAATCCGCCAGCTTCGATCCGCGAACCGATGCGGCCTCGATCATCTGTAGGCGCGACTCGGCTTCGGCTAGCATCTCTGTCGCTTCATAGTTGATCGACTCGATCTTCTTCACATCGCGCTCGATCTCGACATTGAATGTTGCAGCTCTTTCCGAGTTCAGACGCTTCAGTTGCTTGAGTCGCGACTGCCGGCGTTTTGAGAGCATTAGTTCATTTTTTGACGATTTGATGATCCGCGTTGCCGTCAACCGAGAGGCCAATGTCTCGCGATAGGCGTCTTCGATCAAGGGATCAGCCTGTTTCATTTCTTGCAACATCCGCTTCTCGCTTGACTTCAATTCGTGCAGAAACCACTCGATCTCCTCCGCCTTGATGCCGTCTGCCGCAATACGTTCACGCATTCGCTTAGTCCAGTTGGAGTGCCGGTATGCAAAATATCCAGTTAAACCGAGTCCGACGACGAACCCGACGATGGTCAAAATGAGCCCAATGAAAAAGAACGTCGCAGCGACCGGCGGTGTCGTGCCGAAAACGAATGTTAGTAGAAGAAAAAGGATTGCCGGCGTCACCGACAGAACTATCGGTGACGAGATGGCCGCGATCTTCAGGTTCCGGCCGCGGGCCAGCTCACGTTTTGAGATGTCGTATTTCGATGTGAGCTCGTCCATTCCCGGTGGATTTTACTTTACAAGCCGTGCAAACTTAATTCAAACATTACGCATCACAAACTTTAGTAAGCTAAACGAATTATATTAGACTAGCGAGTGCTTTAACCGACCGGGCCGAAAGTATGATGAAAGGCATATTTTTCTCGATTCTTGCATCGCTTGCGATTACGTGCGCAGCTTCCGCGCAAAAATCTGATGGGACCGAGCAGCAGCGTGTCAGGACGGTCTCGATACCGATCTCGATCTTCACAAAAGAAGAGTTGAGACAAGGACAGGCCGAGGAATTCGTCCAGGCGGACCGTCTGATCGTGAAAGAAGATCGTGATGAACAGACGATACTTTCAATCCGGAGCGTCGTCGATGCTCCGCTTGCACTGGCGATACTCGTTCAGGACGATCTGTCGTCTTCCTTCAATCTACAAATAAACGATCTTAAGAAGTTTATTCGCAGCCTGCCGCGCGGTTCGCGTGTGATGGTCGCGTATTTACGCGGGGGCCAACTTCAGATCCGCCAGAAATTTACTACCGACCTCGACGCTGCGGCCAATTCTCTTCGAATCGTCGCATCGAGTTCGAACGTCTCGCCTCGCAACCCTTTCGACAGCGTTGTCGATGCCCTCAATCGTTTCGACGCACTGCCGGCCGGCCGCCGTGCGGTCCTACTCATTTCCGACGGTCTTGATGCTAGTCAGGGAGTGTCGAGCTCCTCGCCGAGTCAGAGCATAGACCTTGATCGGGCCATCAGTCGTGCGCAGCGTCGGAATGCTGCCGTTTTCTCTTTTTACTCGCCGGCTAGTATCACCGAAAGCGGCGATGCTCGTTTGATTCTTAATGGTCAGGGTTCGCTTGCAAAACTCTCGGACGAAACGGGTGGGCGAGCGTTCTTTCAGGGTTCGATAGCACCTATCAGCTTTGATCCTTTTTTCAGGGAGCTGACGCTACTGCTTAACCGCCAATTTCTCCTCTCGTATCTCTCAACTCACATGAAGCGCGGATACCACCGTGTGGAGGTGTTCAGCACCACCCCAGGCGTGAAGATAGAACATCCTAAAGGATACTATTACCGTTAAGTTATCTGAGTTTTGTACTGCAGGACGGACAGATGTGTACGTCTTCTTTGATAAGCAAGCCCACCCAGAACAAAGGAAAGAATACGACCAGTAGAACCGCAAAGACGATCCAGCCCGTGGTCGAAATCCGGCGCTCTATGCGAGGAAGAAACTGGCTCATGCACGTCGGGCATCGATAGTTGCCCGTCACGTACTGCGCACCGGACGCTGCAAGCGGAGCCGCATTCGCCGGATTCCACGCGTCGTTCGGCTCCGCTCGGGCGTCCGTATGGGTCTGATATTCGTCGGTCTTCCAAGAGTAAGGCCGCGGCGCACCGTAGTCGTAACCCGGCTGGGCGCTCGGCTGACTAACGAGAAACTTCGTTCCGCAGAATCGACAAAACTGACTTTCGGCAGCGTTGCCCTGGCCGCAATTTTGGCATTGGATCATAACTAGTGAATAGTAAATCGTTAATTGTGAATAGTGAAGATGAATTGCAAGGCTTCGCGCAATTCACAATCTACTATTAACAGTGTAAGCACTCAGAATCTGACTCGTTCACCCTTTTTAATCGCCGAATAAACGGATTCGACCAACTCGACTGACTTAAATCCATCGTCCGCGGTCACGGGCGGTGCAGTTCCATTGAGGATGGCATCGATGAACGCACGATCCTCTTGAACATATCCCCAACGCTCTTCTTTATCCGTCATGTGCCATGAAGTCGTTTCAAAATTGGCATCCATTCCCCGTGAGTCGAGCAACCGTTCCATCTCTTCCGTCACTATCGTCCGGTGGTGACAAAAGACCTCGATGCGCTCGAACGGGAAATGCCAACTCGCGTCGCTGGATGACGCAAATGTGCAGTGGAATCCGTTCTTGAATTTGAAAATGATCGAGAACTCGTCAAGCTCGGGATACTCGTGCTGGGACCCGTATGCGACCAACTCTGCGATCTCGCCGAACTGAAATCGCATCATGTCGAAGAGATGTATCGTCGTTTCATAAAGAAACCCGCCGGTTACGTTGACGTCGCCGGTCCATACCGGATTCTTCAATTCGCCGCGGTTCATCTTGATGTGAGCCGAATGGGCGGTGTCGCTCTCCAATCGCTTTTTCAGAGTAGCGTAAACTGGCGCGAAACGACGATTGTGACCGACCTGAAAAACCGCGCCGCTCTTGTTCGCCGCGTCACGCAACTCCGCGGCGTTAGTGATGCCAATCGAAAACGGCTTTTCGCAGAATACATGCTTTCCTGCAGAGATCGCTGCGAGAGCGATATCCTTGTGCGTCTTATTCGGCGAGCAGACAAGCACGGCATCGCACCTGTCGATTAGTTCTTCACGCGACTCACACACCTTACCGCCGATCGTTTTCGACGTTCGCTCTGCCCGTTCGGGGACGATATCGTAGAGACCCGCGACCTCCGTCCGCTCATCCCGCGAATAGATCCGTCCATGCACATTGCCGATGTAGCCGGTACCGATTATTCCAATTCGTAGCCTGCTCATAGATATTTTCTTAACGCGTAGAACGCAGAGAGACTATGCAGTTGTCCGCGATCTCCGCTTTCATATCCGATTAGCGTCGAGCTTTGCCCGTCGATTTACCAGCCGCCTCCGGCGGCGTATTGACCGAGACCTAGAACCTTCTCTGTAGCGGCCTTCGCCTTCTTCGCGACTTCGAACGGATCCTGATCCCAATATTCCGGCCGGAAGATCTCGACGCTAACCATTCGATCGTATCCGATCTTGTCGAAGTGCTCTTTGATCTTTGCGATCGGCAGAATTCCCTCTCCCGGATACAGCCTCTGTGCATCAGTGAGGTGCTCCTTTGGAAGGTCCTCGGCATCGTTGATGTGGAAGATGAAAAGCTTCTCAGGCTTCATCGAATCGATCGCCTCGAAAGTCGAGTTTCCCGCGTAAAAATGAAAGGTGTCGATTACGTTGCCGATGCTCTTCCGATCCACTTTCTCGACGATCTCATTGCAGAGATCCAGCGTCTGCACCGAGCAGTCCGTTTGGCCGAGAAACTCGAACGCGAGCGAAACCCCGAAAGGCTCAGCAATGTCGGCAAGTTCGTTAAGCACACGAACGGATTCGGCGACGATCAAATCCTTCGTTGTATCAGCCGGCAGCTTGCCGGGAACGACGACGATATATGGACAGTTAAGCTGGCCGGCGATCGCGGACAACTCACCGCACTGGGCCTTTACGGCGTCGTAATCTTCCGCCGTCCGGAACGTGACGTGCTCGATCGAATTGATCGAGTACGGCTCAACGTTATTATCGGTGAGCAGCGCACGCAGATCGGCGATCGTGTGGATCTCCAGATACGTCCGAAGTTTCGAAGCCCAAAGCTCAACCAGGTCGTAGCCCGCGGCACCGGCTGCCCGAATATCGGTCTCAAGATCGGCGTGCATCGTCGTCGCGCCATTGAGTGCAATCTTCATGTTTGTCTCCAAAAGCAAAAAAGAATTTTAGCACGCCCCCCTGCACCAGTCAGAACCGGGAGCGGTAGTGACCGGGTCTCCCGCTCGAGCCTGGTCGTACTGAATCGTGCAACTCAATCCATTGCCTCTTCGTCCAACAATCGGTTAGATTAGACAGAAGAATTTCTGCTTCTCGTTCGCTACACAATGAAACCCGCACTGACCATACTGTTACTGCTTATTAACGTCTCATTCGCGTGTGCTCAGCAGTCCGACGCAGCTCTACGACGTGCGATCAAGCTGGACGCCGACCAGCGCGACAGCGCGGGAAAGATCCCAACGCTCTCCGCCGGCGAGCATCTGTCGCGAGCTGAGTCGTACACGGCGAACCGGATGTTTCCGCAGGCACGGGAGCACTGGCAGAAGTTTTTCGATAATTATCCGAATGACCCCGGTATGCCGAAGGCTTTGTTCGGCACTGCCCGCTCTTACATGTGGGAAAGACAGTATGAAAAGGCGGTGTACTGGTTTGAGAAACTGAACGGAGACACATCGAAGGACGGACGCGAGGGCCTGGCCTTCAAAGGTGCATCGCTTGTCCGGCTGGGTAAGAATCTCGAGGCGGCCAGGGTTTATGATCAATACGTTCAGACGTTCCCCAGCGGCGAACGAATTGAGTCCGCGCACTTGAATTTGATCGACGCGTATCGCGAGGCCGGGGAATACGACGAGGCTCAGAGATGGGTCGACAGGACTGTCGCGAAGTTCGCGGGGAAACCCGCTGAAGTTAACGCTCTTCACGCTCGCTTGCGAATGGAGATCCATCGCGAGCGATGGAATGAAGCGATCCGGGCTGCAGACGCACTGCTAACCGGAAGGAGCTTTGCAGGGGCAATGGCCGGGAGCGATGAGGTCAAATACCTGCGT
>JBKJOR010000453.1:0-5745 GCA_046595575.1 Pyrinomonadaceae bacterium
ACGCGAGACCGACTGCGGCGAGCATTTCTTGCTGTTCTTCGGGAGAGTTAGCTATATATCTCATTCGATTTTAGATTTTAGATTTTAGATTTTAGATTTTAGATTTCGCTACGAGAAGTCGGGTCGATAAGGATCCCTCATTCGCAAATCGAAAATCGCAAATCAATCCTACGCGCTCGCGCTAAGGTATTCTTCGTATTCCTCGCCGGAAAGCATTGCGTCCACCTCTAGGACATTGGCCATCTTGATCTTTACGAACCACGCGTCACCGTAAGGATCCGAGTTAACTTTTTCGGGCGTGTCATTAAGACCTTCGTTCACCTCAACAACCTCACCGGAAACCGGTGTGAATATCTCCGAAACGGCCTTTACTGATTCGACTGAACCGAACGCTTCGTGCGTCCCGAACGTGTCGCCGACTCGCGGCATGTCGACGTACACCACATCGCCGAGCGAATGCTGTGCATAATCGGTGATTCCAATGCTGGCGATCTCGCCCTCAACGTTAACCCATTCGTGATCCTTGCTGTAACGTAAATTCTCGGGAATGTTGGACATAGTTTTTGTATGACAGGCTGTTAGCGTGTCGTTATCGGGCTAACCGCCCGACCTACTTCTGACGTTTATAAAAGGGTGTCGGAACAACCTTTGCAGAAAGATGTTTTCCTCGTACATCAATTTTAATTTCTTGCCCTTCATTTGCAAACTCGACGGGCAGGAATGCAAGCCCAATGTTCTTCTTCAAGAACGGAGCCGGACTTCCTGACGTCACATAGCCAACGCGCTTGTCCGCGATGTATACGTCGAAGCCGTCGCGGGCAATCCCGGGCTGCGTCATTTCAAATCCTGCAATACGACGCACGATACCTTTCTCTTTCTTGTCGGCAAGCACATCACTCCCGACGAATTCGCCCTTCTTTAGTTTCGTTATCCAGCCGAGATTGGCTTCAAACGGATTGATATCGTCACTAAGTTCGTGCCCGTACAGCGACATCGCCGCTTCGAGACGTAGCGTATTTCGAGCGGCCAGCCCGCACGGAAGAATGCCGTCCGCTTTTCCGGATTCCAATAACTTATTCCAAATCTGCTCGGCGTGTCCGGCATCCGCATAAACCTCGAATCCATCTTCGCCTGTGTACCCGGTCCGCGAAATGATCGATTCGACGCTATCAACGCGACCAGTCGTGAAGTGGTAATACTCGATCTCGTCGAGGTTCGTGTCGGTAATAGCTTTTAGAATCCCAATCGCTTTCGGCCCCTGCACCGCGATCTGGCAGTAATCGGAACTGGCATTTGTGAGTGTAATCTTCTCGTCTTTCTTGTGCGAGGTGATCCAATCCCAATCTTTTTCAGTCGTTCCCGCGTTGACGACCAACAGGAGTTTGTCCTGATCGAAGCGATACACGAGAAGGTCGTCGACGACGCCGCCTCTAGGATTCGTTAGTGCTGAATAATGCGCTTGTCCATCGACTAGTTTTGTGACGTCATTAGTTGTAAGGCGATTGACGAACGTAATTGCGTCGTCGCCCTCAACCCAGATCTCGCCCATGTGCGATACGTCGAAGAGCCCTGCCCGAGTACGGGTTGCCATGTGCTCCTCGATGACACCCGCCGTATATTGCACCGGCATGTCCCAGCCTCCGAAATCGACCATTTTGCCGCCGAGTGCGCGGTGAGCCGCATTGAGCGGAGTCTTCTTCAAGTTGTCAGATGGCATAAGAGATTAATTTAAATGAGCGGGCGGAATAGTTCAAAGAGGGAAGGCAGATGCATAGGGACGGGGACGGGAGACGGGTCAGTATCAATAAGCAGAAGGCAGAAGGCAGAAGGCAGAAGGCAGAAGGCAGAAGGCAGAAGGCGGTAATAACCTTTAGGACTTTCCTTTCTTCTTCTCGGGTTTGGCATCGGGAGGGAGCTTGCCGACGGATTCCAGGATCGCGTCGCAATGTTCGATAGACGCGATTATCAAGCCTCGCTCTTTTTCGTCGGTGGTTTTTTCCAATGTGCTTTTAAGGTGGGGAAGGTACCTTGCTGAAGCGGCGGCAAGGCTCCGCACCGCTTTTGGAAAGAGCAAACCTTCCGTCTTGTTTTGCGTAAGCGTGTTGTCGTTGTGCATTGCGACGTCGTCGACATCGTCGATAGCTTTCTGCAGTATTGCCCGGACATCGAGGAGCAGTTCCGATTTTGTCCCGGTACGAATCTCGCCCCACTCCTTGCTCTTATCGGTCGGTTTCGATCCGCCGACATCGATACCGAGAGCCGAAAAACGGCGGTCGAGCATTTTCGTGAGCACGTCGATGCGCTTGTCGATATCCTGATTATTTCGGACAAGCTCGATCTCAGCCTCGGTCATCGAGTCCCGACGCTGTGCCGATGCCGGTGCGACAGCTACAACGCCCAATGCGAGGACGAACAGAAAAATAACGAGTGATTTTGTCATACGTCTAGTCAGGCCGGCCTCTTTTCGGGAACAACCGAGTCATCGAACAAGGGCTCGATCGCTTTCGTCCGTGCCGCCCGCAAGTACTTGATCAAAGTCCGAACGTAGAATTCGTATCTTAACGGCATGTCCCGCCGTATCAACTCAAGCCGGGGCGTAAAGTAGCGAAGCCCGATCTCAAAACGCTTAAAGTTGTTAAGGACCTTCCCGCTGTCTTTATCACTGCTGTTAAGGAACGCAAGCATGTTGTCCATCAGGCCGTGAAAGCCGCCGAGCTGGACGAGCATCTGATCGAAGTTATCCCCGGCATCGAAAGATTCGGCCTGCTTTAGCCTTATGTCCATCAGTTCGAGCGCGAGTTTAGTCCGCCGTTTTACATCAATCTCCGCGCTGAGTTTTTCCTTTTCGCGTTGATCAAGAAGCCTTAGCGGGGGTGGTGCGATGTCATCTTCAATGATGCCTTGAGCCGTACCGGCGATGGACATTGCAAAAAGAACAAGCAGCGGCAAGATCACAAACCATTGGCGAGTGAGCGAGAGGGTGTTGCAATACTGCTGATCAGCCACGCTTTTTCCCCTTACCTTCTTTTAGCAGATTGTAGATCACGGGTAATCTTAGGTTTACTTTCTCGATCTCCAGTTTACTCGATTCCGCGTTGGCCAAGCGAAGAAATTGTTGATAGTTCGCTGCGGCGTCTGCGAATTCCATAAGTCGATCGTGTACGATGCCGAGAAAGTAAAAGGCAACCGGTTGGTCGGGCTGGTTATCCGTTAGCCAGCGGAACTCCGTCTTTGCTTCCGAATAGCGTTTGAGCTGAAAGAGAGCGGTCGCGAGGTTCGCTCTGGCAGTAGAATTGCTTGGGGCGATCGAGACGAGTCGACGCAAAATGATCACCGCATCTGCATATCTTTTCGCCTGTACGAGCGCCGCGCCGTAACCGATGACTGGCTGAACGTCATTGGGCGATGCCTCGGATGCTCGACGGCAATAGTCGAGGGCCTTTGCGGGATCGGTCGCTCGGAACGCGGTACAGAGTTTCGTAAGTGCGATCGCATTCTTTGGATCATTTTCCAATTGAGCTTCAAGCTCGAGAGTGTCGGTAGACATTGCTGCGACGAGCTGGTTCTTTAATTCGATTGTCTGCCCATCGGGCGTCGCGATGGAGTTGATCACCGCCAGAGCCTCGGCTGTCTTCCCCTGCGACACCAAGAGCCGGCTCCGAAGACGCTTCGTCGCTTCCGTTTCGGGTGCAATAGCTTCTATCCGTCTAACGAAAGAGTCGGCGGCCGCTGGATCGTTCTCAATGAGAGCGATGTCGGCGCTCGTTGACAGAGCGGTTTGAGATCTCGAATCCAGCTCCAGGGCTCGCGCCGCGCTTGTCTTTGCGCTTTTTTGATCGCCGATCGCGATCTCGAGTGCGGCTCGCGAGGCCCACGCTGAAGATGTCGGATTTGCTTTCGACGTAAGCAGGCGAAGTTTGATGAGTAGAGCCTCAAGTGCTTTCGGAGTGGCTTTGGTTTTCAGCCGCAACTCCGTCATCGCGGCGTAAGCCGGAAAATTAAGTTCATCAAGCTCGATGGACTTGGTCAGATATTTCTCCGCTTCGACGTAGCTCTGCTTTCGGACCAGTACAGAACCGAGATTCGCCAGGGCGAGCGACCAGTCTTCCCGGAGCCCGGCGGCACGTCGAAATGCAGACTCGGCCGCGCTAAGGTTTCCGAGTGATTGGTGAGCATTACCGAGTTGTAGCTCTGCTTCAGGAAACTCGGGAACGATCTTCAACGCCCTTTCGTAATTTGCGATCGCGCCCGGAAGATCGCCCTTTTCATGAGCGTCTTGTCCCTTATTAAAAAAAGCGACCGCCTCCCCCGAAGGGTCTTCGTCTTCTTGAGCGACAGCATTCGTCGCAAAAACGAAAACAAAGCAAAGTGCAATGCATGCGACCCTAAAGCTCTGTCGAGCCGGCTGATCAAAATGAGCGGTAAGAAAATTCATATGACGAAGGATGCCGCGATTTTATCACCGACATTTTAAAATCCGAGTGTCGCATTCGATGAATATACTTTCTCTAGCAATCGTTTGCGTTCCATATTTCGCCTACGATAAGATTTCGGTTTGTCGAAACTTCACAAATCACAGTCTTTTGGCCGGGAAGAGATGAAGAGCGCACGAGCTATTCGGACAACCGCAGATTCAGAATCCCCGGAACATAAGGAAACCGTCCTCCGCCGTATGATGCGGGAACTGAAGTCCGTGTTGGTCGCGTACTCAGGAGGCGTCGACAGCTGCTATCTCGCTTTCATTGCGACTCAGGAGCTAGGAAAAAATGCTGTCTGCATGATGGGGATTTCTCCGAGCGTATCGGCTCACCAGAGAGCTGAAGGACGGGCGATCGCAGATGAATTCGAATTCAAGTTTGAGACGATCGACACCGACGAATTCGCTGATCCAAGTTACACCGCAAACCCCACTAATCGCTGTTATTTCTGTAAATCGGAGCTATATGGAAAGCTTGCGGCGGTTAAGTTCGACCGGAACATTGCCGCGATCGTAGATGGAACCAACGCGGATGATCTACTTGACCATCGTCCGGGCCGGAGAGCGGCGACCGAGCACGAGATTCGGAGCCCGCTAGCGGAAACGGGATTCACTAAAAGTGACATACGGGAGAGAAGCAGAGTTCACGGCCTACCGTCGTGGGACAAACCGTCGAGCCCGTGTCTTGCATCACGAGTTGCGCATGGAGTTCCGGTTACGATCGCTCGCATGGACAAGGTTGAACGCGGTGAAGGGATATTGCGAGCTGCGGGACTCAGCGAATTCCGAGTGCGAGTTCACGGCGATCTCGTACGCCTGGAGATCGCGCCCGGTGAGTTGGACGGAATTCTGAATAGAGAGACGACCGAACGATTCTCAGAGGCTTTCAAGGAATTAGGCTTTCGTTACGTTACGCTTGATCTGACCGGATTCAGATCCGGGAGTATGAACGAGGCCATTGAAATAGAAGAAATACTTTTGGAGAAATAATAACAATGGCAAATCCGATGGCAGACGAAATGCGACGTTTCAGGGGAAGCGACGAGAAAAATCCTTTTGAAGCGATGAGTGAGCGGTTTGATCGCGCTGCTCAGCTTCTGGGGCTCGACGCAGACCTATACGCCGTAATGCGTGTCCCGAGTCGTGAGATAAAGGTTTACATCCCGGTGCGAATGGACACTGGCCATATACAGGTATTCGAGGGGTACCGTGTCCAGCACAACTTCGCCCGTGGTCCTGCTAAGGGAGGGATCAGGTACGCCCCGGAC
>JBKJOR010000455.1:0-4552 GCA_046595575.1 Pyrinomonadaceae bacterium
AAGCTATCAGTCCCGCTCAACCCAAGGGACCCGGATGCGCGAAACATTATTTCTGCTCCGACATTACTCTCACGCTTGCCCCGCTCGCGCATCGTTTCATTGGACAACCCGACCGTAAAGACGATCAACAGCACCCCGACGGCGATACCGAGTACGCTAACGACCGTTCGGGCCGGCCGGTGGAACATGTTTGAGAAGACGAGATTCATGTGTGGTTATGGGGCCAGTTGATATTAGTCATTGGTCATTGGTCATCGGTCATTGGTCATTAGAGTCAGTGTTGCCCGATCCGAGATGGGATAAATGTGACACCTTACGAAGGACGAAGGACAAAGGACAGAGGACGAAGGACAAAAGACAACTGACCACCGATCACTGCGTCGCCGTGTTCGTATTTGTGCCGGCTACTTGATTCGCTTCCAGCTTCAATTCTTCCGGCGATTTCCACCCGGCCTTTTTTAGCAGATCGGTCGCAAACTGGATCGGGACCGCCATATTCGCGGCGGTATTCTCGGTGAATACGCCGAAGTTGACACCGATCACTCGTCCTGTCTGACCGAAGAGCGGGGCGCCGGATCCACCCTCCGCGGTCTTTGCGTCGTGCACAATGCGGCGTGCATCAAGATCGGTGATCGCCCCCTGCGTCGTGAGCGGAACGATCTTGCGCGACTGGGCGAGAAAGTTGATCAAATTCTGTCTCGAGTTGCCGAACCGGGTATTGATGGATTTCGCTTCGTCGTCATCGACCATAGCGAGTAACCGGTCCGGGCCGCTCGGATAACCCATCGTCACGACGGTCTTGCCGATCGTAGCAGCGGACGAATCGATCTCGAGCGGTAATGCCGGAATTTCTACGGGCATCAACGCAGCGTCGATCGAAGCGACCGCGACATCCTCGCGGCCGCCGAGTTCGCGTGTCTTTAGCGGATACGGCTGGGGGTAATTCGGAAAATAGATGACAAGACGTTTGAGCCGAGCCCGGCCCTTAGAATCGCGCATCATCGTCTTGACGAGGTCGTCCTCCGTCCACGGCTGAAGGACGTGCTTGTTGGTGACAATATATCCGCCGCCGACGTGAAATCCCGTTCCGATAAAATCGTACTCGACCGGCGATCCATTTCCTTCGGTAGTCAATCCGGCTTGCGCCGCTGGGGCGGTCTGTCCTCCGGATTCTTCTTCCGTCGGTGCGGGCTCATACGGATTTGGTCGGAACGCTTGCGGATCCGGATACCGCAAGACCTTACCCGTTCCGCGGTCTACGAGATCGTAAACCCCGACAATAAGGCATACCCCTGTGCCGTAATCGACACGCAGATTCTGGGCGAGTGAAACTGTCCGGATAATATCTGAGTTCGCTTTTTCCAGATCGCCAAGCTGGTTATTCGTTACGCCAAGCTGCTTCTCGAGCTGCTCGATAATATTATTCTGCCGGACGGACTGTTCGCGATTCTGTCGGAGTTCCTGGCTGACCGAATATCCGAGATAAAGGACGCCGGTGATAAACCCAACTGCAAGGACGAAAACTATCGCCTTTGTCGTCCAACTCACCTCCCGCATCAGCTCGCGCGAAAATTCGCGAAGAAAAGCTTTCGCGTCATCGCGTTTCGGCGAAGTCGCGGCGTCGAGCGCGGCCGATTCGATGAACTGGGCGACGTGCGGCAGGTCGCGTTTTGTGCGGATCAGAGAGGGCTTAACCGACGGAGCGAAGAATGAGAATACGATGTCCGTGTTCTCGACCTTAAGTACGTCGCCGTCGCCGAGCCCAACGTACCGTCGCACCGGCTGCCCGTTTAGCGCGAGCACAAGATCGGGCGAAAATTTGATGAGCCTGAAGACGCCGTCCGTATCTTCCAGTTCAAGCCAAACCCCCGAGGTTGGGATCTGCGTGGTCTCGATCTGGAGGTCGCACGTTGCATCGGAGCCGATCGTCAGACGTTCCTGCGAAAAGACCTCGGTCGACTTCTCCGACCCAACCTCGATGTGAACAATAATTCCTGCCATTAAAAGGACGTCGACCCGGCTAAATCGAAGTGAGATTCTACCACAACGACCTCGTCTTCGATGCAATCGTTACGGTGTTCGTGGCAAAATAAAAACAGGCAGGAACCCGACACTTAGGGAGGGTGGGATTCGAAACAAGAAAAGGATGTCAAAGCCAAAATTCATAGACGACCGCGAGCAACTCGAAAAGCTCGCACCGGTAATGATTGCCCCGGTCAAGCGACACGTTTTCGTATGTAACGGAAAGTCGTGTTCCCAAGTGGGCAGCGCTGAGGTAAAGGAGGAGTTTGTCCGGATCCTCGAAGAGAAAGGTCTGCGTCAGGGCAAAGAATCGAAGGGACGGAATCCCCTGGGCGAAGTCGTCCTGACGGACTGTGGCTCGGTAGGTTTTTGCTCGATCGGCGTGGCCGTCCTGGTCTATCCCGAAGGCGTCTGGTACGGCCAGGTCCAGGCGGATGACGTAGCGGAGATAATCGAGGAGCATTTGGAGAAGGGCAATGTGGTCGAGAGATTGGCGTTAATCAAGGTGTCAGTACCCTCCGCGTAAGATGCAAAAGCCCGCGCGTAAGCAAGGGCGATATGCTCAACACAGAGCAATGGCGGCGGCGCCGCCGCAAGGGCCGTAGAGCACCTACCGAGACCTCCACCAATCAAAAAGCCGAGGGTGCACCGACGTGAGTGTACCGCCCTTGCTTACGCGCAGGCTTTTGCACCTGGTCTTTAGCGCGCTTGGTGAACGCGATACGATCGAAGTTTCGGACGGCTGGCCCACATGCAAAAGCCCGCGCGTAAGCAAGGTCGATATGCTTAACATTTGAGAACTACCTGTTGGGGCGAAAAGAGCCGCTCCGCACACACGCCTGCAACATGCCGGCGTTCCACCTACACGCGCATTGCCGTCAGGATCTCATCGACGACCTTCTTCGCATCGCCAAACAACATCAACGTGTTCTCTTTATAAAACAGCGGGTTGTCGACGCCGGCGTAGCCGCTCGCCATTGAGCGTTTCATGACGATCGTATCGCGGGCTTCCCAAACGTGAAGCACCGGCATACCTGCGATCGGTGAACCGGGGTCGTCCATTGCGGACGGATTTACGATGTCGTTCGCACCGATGACCCACGAAACGTCGGTGCCGCTGAACTCGTTATTGACCTCTTCCATTTCGAAGACGATGTCGTATGGGATGTTCGCTTCGGCTAGCAGCACGTTCATATGTCCCGGTAGCCGCCCGGCGACGGGGTGAATTGCGAACTTAACTTCGGTGCCGCCTTCTTTCAGGATCTTCACGACTTCGGCGAGCGAGTGCTGAGCCTGTGCGACGGCGAGTCCGTAACCGGGAACGATGATGACCTTCTTTGATTGAAGCAGCATCTCGGCTGCGTTCTCTGCATCCACCGAACGGACCTCGCCCTGCGGTTCACCACTCTTCGTCGCGACGGTCCCGCTTTCGGTTCCAAATCCACCGAGCATCACACTGACGAACGAGCGGTTCATGCCGCGGCACATGATGTAGCTAAGGATCGCACCGGATGACCCGACGAGCGCACCGGTAATGATAAGCAGATCGTTCGACAACATGAAACCCGCCGCCGATGCTGCCCAGCCCGAATAGCTATTGAGCATCGAGACAACCACAGGCATATCGGCACCGCCGATCGCCATCACAAAATGCGCACCGAGTATCCCCGTCACGATCGTCGCGATAAGGAGCGGCCATTGTCCAGTCGCAGCATCCGGCGACATAAAGTAGGCGGCTCCGAGACCGATCGTGAAGAGAAGGAGAATAATGTTGATCAAGTGTCGGCCGGGAAGAAGGAGAGGTCTGCCGGAGATCGTGCCCTGTAATTTTAAGAACGCGATCACCGAACCGGTGAACGTGACCGAGCCGATACAGACGCCGATGAAGATCTCGACGAGATGAATGTTCCCCTCGGCCGCGGTCATCGACTCTTGGGGGCCGAGGTATGTCGCGAAACCCACAAGCACCGCCGCCATTCCGACAAAGCTGTGAAGTGCCGCGACGAGCTGCGGCATTGCCGTCATCTGTACACGCGAAGCAAGCACGGCGCCGATAACCAAGCCGGGTATTAACGCGCCGGCGAGCAGCACGTAATTGCCGTCCTTCATCGCCGCGACCGTAGCCCCGAGAGCGATGAGCATCCCGATAATGCCGTACCAATTCCCGCGGCGAGCTGTCTCCTGTTTGGACAGACCACCGAGGCTTAAGATAAACAGCGCACTCGCGGCGATGTATGCAATTGTGATCAGGCTCTGCTGCATTTATTAATCCGTCGCAAGCGACGTTCGAATTTAGCGTGGGCCTATCCCACGAACAGGTCAAGTAACTGACGACGTGGAATGCTTCTTCGTCGCAGAGCGACGTCCGAATTTAGCCGTGGGTCTTAACCCACGGTACCGTTAAAAAGCGACCCGCGTCGCGTAGCGACGCTCGAAAATGGCCAAGCTTGCCGTCTTATTCGTGCGTCACTACGCGACGCCGGTCGTTGTGTCAATAATCCGTGGGCGAAGGCCCACGGCTAAATTCGAA
>JBKJOR010000024.1:0-9990 GCA_046595575.1 Pyrinomonadaceae bacterium
GCTCGAGAATTTCGCCCTTTACGTCAACGGTGATCTTCTTCGAGAGATCTCCGTTCGCGACGGCGGTCGTCACTTCCGCAATGTTGCGGACCTGTCCCGTCAGGTTGTTCGCCATCAGGTTCACGTTGTCGGTAAGATCCTTCCACGTTCCTGACACGCCTTTGACCTGTGCCTGGCCGCCGAGCTTTCCCTCGGTTCCCACTTCACGTGCGACGCGCGTAACCTCCGACGCGAACGCTCCGAGCTGGTTCACCATCGTATTCACGGTCTTACCCGTACGTAGAAATTCGCCCTTTAAGGGCCGGTCATCAATCTCTAGATTGAAGGTCTGCGAAAGGTCGCCCTGTGCCACGGCTCCGATCACACGTGCGACCTCGGTCGTCGGCTGGGCGAGATCGGTGATCAGGGTGTTCACCGAGTCAATACACGAGGCCCAACCGCCGGATGCGTTGTTTAGTGTGGCCCGCTGTGCGATCTTACCTTCCTTACCGACGACCTCGCTTATCCGGCCGAGTTCCGAAGCGAGCATCTCGTTTTTTTCGATTATCTCGTTGAGGATGTCGTAGATCTGGCCGGAGATGCCGTGGTGTCGGGCCGGAACCCGTCCAGTAAAGTCGCCGTTCTTGACGGACGTCAAAACGGTGAGCAAGAGGTCTGGATCCAGGAAATCGCTGTCGGAATGTCCGTTCGGCTTGGTTCGGCGGTTCGTCCCGTCTTTGGCGGTTGGGGCACCACCGCGTCGAGACTTTCGCGCGGCTTTGCCCACTGTTGCAGCGGCCATTTTATTTTCTCTCCAGTGATAACCGGCGTCGCAACTTATTCCAAACGCTGGCAACGCACAATTTGGCTTAAGACTAAGTAAGTGGGCCCCCCAATTATATGGGACTGATCCCGCGTATTGCCAGCGAAAATGTGCGCTTTGACCGGTCACTCGGTTTCCAGACTTGGCACGACAAATGCTTTAATCAATCCAGTTGCAAGTTATAGGAGGAATTCAAACTTATGTCGCTGATCTACTGTCCTGAATGCGGACACGAAATTTCACAGGCCGCGGTCGCCTGCCCTAACTGCGGTCGTCCGCTCTCCGCTTCTGTTCCGGTTATTGAGCGAACGCCGATTGTTACCTCCGTACGTAGAGAAGATAACGGTATTCCGAATTGGATCTTCATCCCTCTTGGCGTGATCGGTGCCCTTCTCCTTCTGGTCTTTTTTGTCGTTATGAGTCGCGACAAGGAACAAGATACGAATTTGAACGTTAACCTTTCAGCCAGGCGGACGGCGACGAATGCCGGAAGCAGCTCGACCATTCCTTCATCGACTACGGACATTCCCTCGTCAAGTACGACGGTGACTGTGCCGCCGACCGACACGCAAACGCTGAACGTACCCGGCTCGCAGACTTCGGTGAGCGTACCGCCTTCGAAGGGAAGCGTCGTCATCGATGCAAAAATCTCCGGTCGTACGGGATCCCCGCAGTCGGTAAAGAACGAGAAATTCTATCTGTTAGACAAGGACGTCGAATCAATACTGTCTGACGCAGGGCTTGCGCCGATCGAGGGGCAGTCGCTGCTCAATAGCTTTGGTCTGTCGGTGTTGTATCCCGATAGATTCAACGAGTTCAACCGAGACGCTCTGCGAGCGATCAAGGATCATATCAAGTACGCGGGGACGACCGATTCGACCGGAAAAGCCGAGCTCGGAGGAATTGAACCCGATAGCTACTATTTGTTTGGTATCACGAAATCCGGTCGCGGCTTCGCGGTCTGGAGCTCGCAGGTTTCGATCAACGCGGGCCAGAACGCTTTGAACCTGACGCCGCAACGGATCAACGAAATGGCGCTCGATCCAAACGAGTAGCGACAATCCATCATGCGAAAAACGGCAAGCCGACGAGCTTGCTGTTTTTTTGCGCCGAGACACGAGTCAGTCGGTCGATTCCACCACAACGAAATTCCCCGGTAGCCACCTCGGTTTGGGTATATAATGCGCAAACAACAGGAGGGACTTGAGAATGAAGAATGTTGTTACGACTTTACTCGTTTCGGCAGCCGCGGTGTTCGCCATCACTTATATCGGGAGCGGAGTGATAAATGACAGGGTCCTCGCCCAGGCAAAACCAGATATAAAAGTCCCCGAAGTGATTGTTCTAGCCAAGGACAGTAAGCTCGGCACCGTCACGTTCAATCATGTCAGCCACAACGGCGGAAAGTACAGTATCGACGGTACAGGGCCGATCGCATGCATCGAATGTCATCACGCTGCACAACCGGCAGCCGAGCTCGCGAAACACCCGCCGCTCAAAACGGCTTGGCCGTCCGACAGGACAACGACCCTAACCGCTGAATTGTTTGCAAAAGATCCCGCAGCCGCGGGTGTCGCCGCGTGTCGAGACTGCCACGCACGCGCGACGCAAATCCCAAAGCTGCTACCTGCGATCCCCGAGATCAAACATGAAGGCAGTACTGCGATGATCAGCCTTACGAACCAGCAGGCGTTTCATCGAAACTGCGCTGGTTGTCACACCGAAGCGGCAAAGCAAAAGCCCGGATTGAAAGCTCCGACGACGATGCAATGCACGGCATGTCACAAGCGAGTGGGATAGGAAAAGCATATTAGACCGATCTCAAGGGAGCCGGAATCGGTTCCCTATTTTTTTGTCTGCGCTCCGTTCATGCAGTCGAGGAAATTTTCGCGATCTTATCCCCGCTCCGCGAGTAATTTCGCGGCGGCTTCTCGCGCATACCCGTAAACTCCTGTGTTTCTGCGCGGTATGACCCTTGCGATTGGATAGCAGTATCCGGTGAACATCTCTCCGGATACATGCTGGTAGTGAGGAGAAGAAAGATGCTAGTCAAAATCTATTGGTTGCTGTGTAGCCTCGTCGTCGTCGCCGCTTTGGCGTTTCTGGGAACGGGGACACTTTCGATGTCTACGGCGGTCGTGCTCGGATTTATCGCTTTCGGGCTGACCTTTATGGGAATGATGTCTGTCCTTCCAACCTTGGTTTCGCACCCGAGTGTGATCAAGGTCGCGGATGCGCCGAAAAAGGTATCGATCCCGGCTCACCGCAAAGCGCTTAAACCGTTCGGAGCCCTGAAGTCGGCATAACTTTCACCTACACATTGCGGTTAATTGGAACCGGTTAGGAGAGTTTTTTATGATCGAAATACTGGCAATGTCGAAAAGAGAGGTCGAAGATCTGCTTCGCCGCGTCGGCTACGGACACTTCGCCTGCTCACGGGATGATCAGTCTTATGTTGTCCCGATCAACTACGTGTATGAGCACGGGGAGATCTATATCTACACCACTGCGGGTCTCAAGACCGAGATCGTAAAACTAAATCCGCTGGTCTGTCTGCAGGTAGAAGAAAATCGTCCCGACGGTGGATGGAGAAGTGTCGTCGTAACCGGCGAAGCTTACCAGATCGTCGACCCGGTCCAGCGTGAGAAAGCGGTCGCGGTAATTCGTGGGTCGAACCCTTCGTTGCTGCCGGCACTCGCTTTGAAATGGAAGAACGATTGGCTGCGTACGAACGTCGAGGCCGTCTACAGCGTAAAAATAAAAACAATGACGGGGCTGACGACATCCGAGATAAGAATCGCAGCGGCATCTGCGTGTCCAGTCACTGTATCCGCTCGCTCCCGGGCAAATGTAATGAGTGAGCGTTAATTAATTTGTACCGATCTTCTGGATCTCGTCGCGGAGCTTGGCGATCGCCGAGTTCGTCGCATCGACCTGCTCAAGTCTGGCTAGCGTGGCCGCCGCGTTCTGCTTGTCCGTTTTTCTCGTATAAGCCACGGTCAGGTTCTGGAGCGCCTGAACATGATTTGCGTCCGCACTGAGCACCCGCTGAAACTCCTCGATCGCCCGGTCATAATTTGGTTTGTCGCGGAAAACAAAAGTGAGTCCCAGATCTGTACGCACGTTGTGATCGTCGGGCTTTTTAACTAAAGCCTTCAAGTAGGTCTTCTCGGCGTCGTCATACTTGCCGGCGTCAAAGTATGCGTTCGCAAGATTGACGAGCACGTCTTGATTGTCCGGCTGCAACTCACTTGCTTTGGAAAGAAACTCGACCGCCCCTTCGAATCGCTGTATCTGATAGTAGAGTTCTGCTGCTTTCATCTGCGCGTCAAAATCTTTCGGATTCTGCTTTGCATTGTCGATCGCGGCCTGGATCTCGGGAATGGCTCCGCCACCGGCTGCTCCCGGGACCGCCGGATGACCCGACGGCAAAGCGGCCGACTGCTGCGCTGAGAGCGGCGGCGATACAGCCGCGCTTTGGTTCACCGAATTTGCGAAAAAGAATCCGCCCATGAAGCCGCCCAGCAGCCCGATGATCACGAACAGTATGTTTTCCTTGGTCATAGATTTAAGCGTAAGAATGTAGACCCGGCAGCAAATAACTCACACCGAGATAAGTAAAGATGACGAACAGAAATGCGACGAGCGCGAAGTAAGCCGAATGCCGACCTCGCCAGCCGTAAGCGATTCTCGAATGCAGAAAGCCCGCGTACGTCAGCCATGCGACGAGGGCTCCGACCTCTTTCGCATCCCAGCCC
Organism: Pyrinomonadaceae bacterium; assembly: GCA_046595575.1. Taxonomy (GTDB): domain Bacteria; phylum Acidobacteriota; class Blastocatellia; order Pyrinomonadales; family Pyrinomonadaceae; genus OLB17. Next base: position 4,561 of record JBKJOR010000024.1, read on the forward strand.
CAATATCGTCCCCATGATTCGTTCGCCCAGACTGCACCTGTCATCAGCAGTAACGCAAGGCCCGCGAACGCAACACCGGCGAGTTTGTACATCAGTCCGTCAAGCTTTTCGCGGGATGGCAGAGCTACACGCAGCTTTTCGGTCTTGATGCTGAAGAGGACCACGAACATCGTTCCCGCAAACGCAGTTACAAGCGCCGCAAGCTCTACGGGATTAGCATTTAAACTTAAGCTGAGCTGCGGCCCACTCTTCTGAACCCATTCGGACGACATCTGGATCAACTGCTGTGCGGGTATCTGATTTATTTGCGCCTGCGGAACGCTCTCCTGCTGCAGCATCCATACCGCAAACCGTTCGTACTGCGCCGGATCGATGTATGAGAGAACGTCCTTTATATTTTTGATCTGGTAAACCAGCATCGCGATCCCGGCGGCCTGTACGACTAACGCCGAACGCAGGAGCCAGTGCCCAGCCTGTCGGAGTCGCGCGTCACTCGACGCGGAGTCCTTTGCAAACGCCAGAGATGCAAGCACGAGCAATGCAGCCGCAGCGGCAATGAGCCATCCGACGTATGGAATATCGGCGCGAAGTGCAAGCGACATTCTCGATGTTCCGACGAACGTCGACGCCGTATATGTTCCGAACGTACCCAATGAGAAAACGCTGAACTTGCTGATCGTCAAAAAGACGGCAAGCGAAAACACGCTCGCCCATATCGCCATCTTCTCGACTTTTAGCCCGTCCTTCAGCAGGTAAAGAACCGCCACGGCAAAACACACGAGTGCGACCCCGTAACTGATCGATGCGATCCCGACGTGTATCGGACGCCAGTAGGAATCGAGCACCGGCGGGAGATCTATAAATTCGCTACCGATGAATCGAGCGAGGACCAGTATGAGCGCCGCAAGTGGCAGCGACAATGCCGCGACCAGGCGAAAATGCTCGCGCCGAATGATCAGCAGAGTAGTTATGCCCGCACCGAAAGCGAACGCTAGACTCAGGTCATACAAGTTCGCGAATGGAACGTAGCGGAATATCCACGGCATGTCGGCGGCTGTTCGTCCCTGATCGACAAATATACTCAGTTCCCGATCGTAGGCTGCCACCCAGCGGACGAGCCAGCTCGAAAGATTAAAAAAGACGCCCAGTGTCGATGCCCACAAACCTAGACGTTCGGCAAAGGGAAAGGGTGCATAAAAATTTGTCAGGTAAAAGACCGCTGCGATCAAGTACGCCGCGAGCGCAAGCATCATCAGCGCCGCGTCGGATATGAAGCGCTCGCCGCCGAATGAGATGCGCGCAGCAACGAAAATGAGCGAGCCGAATATGGCGATCGCCGCTGGCAAGTAAGACTGGAACGCGGTGCCGATTGTTGATTCTGTGTCCTCGTCCGAAAGAACGAGCGGCTGATTCAAGATCTCCTGATTCATAAAGCGTCTCCTTTTGTAGCTACGCGAAGGTCGGCCGCGAACCGCTGAAACTTGTCATCGAATACGTTTTGGTTTCTGTTAGTACTGCCTGCGAGGACGATCGCATGGCTGCCATCATCGTTCGGCTCCATAAGGACCCAGACTCGCTGATGCGAGAAGAAAAAGACGGCGACCAGAGTTAAGAACAGCATGATGAAACCAACATATACGACGTTAGCTCCCGGGTCGCGCTGGACCGAAAGAATATGCCGGTCCGACACTTTTTCGAAATCGAGAAGCCTGAATGTATACCCCGCCACGGGTTTTGCCGCGATCGGAATGTTTGCCATCTGAGGTCCGAAAGCGTAGGCCGGCTGAACCGTCCCTCCCGGCGGGACGACTTCGAGGACCGCCGCAGGATTCGGGTAATTACTTGTATCCTCATTCACGTCTTCCGGCCCGATGCGGAAATTTCCCCGAAAGTCCGCGAAGCGCACCTGAGTACCATCCGGTAATGTGGCCGAACCGTCACGCCCCATCGCAAGTTCGGCCGGCGCCGAACCGTCGGCGGGTGTCGCGGCGATCTTAATGTTTCTTGCACGCCCGACGGAAACAAAACTTGCTTGAAAGAACCGGTAGCCGCGGTAGTCAAACGGCCGGTTCATCTGTGCGAGTGCGGTGTATGTCTCGCCGGCGTCAACGATGGTGAATCGGGTGATCCAGTCGAGTGTGTTTGAGGTTGAAAGCGACCCGTCTTGACGAATAAGCTTTTGCTCGATGTCGGTGAAGGTGACCTCGAAAGGCAATTGTTTTGTCACCTCGCTGACACGATCCAGATCCACGACCGTTTCACTGATCATGTTCGAGGACTCGCCCGGTGCGAGCGGTAGATTGCCCGTAGTTCCAAGCTGTGCTGTCAGGAACCCGCCGAGAAAGATCGTGAGCAGCGAAACGTGGACCGCGTAGGCTCCCAGCCGATTCCACACGTTTGACTCGGCGAGGATATAAGTCCGGCCCGCCTTCTCTGCTGTTCGTATCTTTCGCCATCCGGAACTTCGCAGCGTTGATTCAGCGGTCGCCCGCAACGTGTCGCCCGAACCCTCAGCTTTAAAGCCGTCTGATGGATCCTGATCTTTCAGCCAGCGGACCGGGACAACTAGTTGCGGCTTTGAAACGAACTTCCAGGTTTTAGGGAAACGATCGATCGACGCGAGGATGATGTTCAGCGAGAGCAAGCAGAGGAGCGCATTGAAGTACCAGACGTGATAGATGTTGAAGACTCCAAGCCTGCCATAGAGCAGCCGTTGGGCCGGTGTCAACGCTGTGTAGTAATTTTCAAATCCTTCAACGTTTTGCTGCATGACCAGCATCCCTACGAAGCACGCTAAACCAAGCAGGCAAAGGAGCGTCACACCCAGCCTCACAGAGCAGGCAAGCCGCAAGAACTTCGAAACAATGGATTCGTAGTTTTTGCGTGTCGAACCCGAAACACTGGGTAGCAATTCTTCTTCGAGGGTCGACATACGATGCAAGGACTATCAAAAGTCTCGGAACCACAGCGGATCGGAACATTCCGTTTCCTGCCCGAGTTGGGCAATTCGATAAACAATTTGTTTGATCGGCCGCCGGTAAGCGCGATGCGCGGATCGACCTGAGTTAAACGCGGACCTGATTACCTCAAAGTTTACAGGCCGGGGAGTTATTTTGATTGTGACGGTTGTCACACCCGGCGCTCCGTCTGACGAACTATCATGGGCGGTATACAAAACGCGCCGTTCAGCGAGAAAAATAATGTACGCATGCTCCGCTAACACGAACATCAAGGTCCGTGCGGCAGCGGCGGGGTTCTTCGTTGTGATCGGGATTGCAATCGCTATTTACTCAGATGATCTCGCCGTAGAGGTTAGCTCGCAAACCAGGCGTCCTCCGCGTGCGGTCGCTGCTTCGCGGCCACGAAAATACTCTGCATTCCCGCACGATGTGAAAGAGCATCGGATCGACTGCGGATCGTGTCATAAATTTCCATCGGAAAATTGGAACAAGGTACGCATAGCTCCCGCCGCGTTCCCAGACATTACCGAGTACCCAAAGCACGAATCATGCGTGGGCTGTCATCGACCGCAATTTTTTCGCGGTGCGAAGCCGGCCATCTGCTCGATATGCCACACGAATCCAGGTCCCCGTAACAGCGCTCGTCACCCGTTTCCGAACCCACGTGAAGTTTTTGACCTGTCGGCTAAGGGAAAGCTTGCCGCGTCCGATTTCGAGATTAATTTCCCACACGAAAAACACATTGATATCGTTACCGCGTCGGGTGCAGTTCGGACACCATTCAGGAACGTATCCCTCTCGAGGGGAAGGTCGCGGCTGGCGGAAGAAAGCTGTTCTGTTTGCCACGCCACGATCGTGCCGCAAGGAACTTCAGACGACGAGTATGTGACGAAGCCTCCTGCGGACCTCGGCGACGGCTTTTGGCTAAAGAAAGGCACATTCAAGTCAGTGCCGGTTGGCCATACGACATGTTTTACCTGCCACTCTCCAGACTCCGGCATCGCACCGGCACCTACGGATTGCGCGACGTGCCATAAGATTCGGCAAACCTTGCCGCCCGCAGACCTGGACGCCAAAAGCGCGGGCCGGATGAGCCTCGTCGATCGAGTGACACTCGACGCCTGGCGAAAACGAGACTCGTCGGGTAAGTTTCGGCATGAGTTTGCGAGCCACGCCGAGCTGAGCTGCGACACTTGCCACAATGTCCAGAAGATGAACACACTCGACGCTGTGACGAAACGTGTTGCTATCTCATCGTGCAGCATGTGTCATGTAACGGCTACCGCGGACGACGGCGGAGCGGTGAACTTCGAGGTTCAGTCGCGAAAGACAAACGCAGCTTTTCAATGTACAAAGTGCCATATCGTTTTCGGCACGGACCCGGTACCTCAATCGCATATCCAGGCAATAACGGAGGCTGGCGGCAAGCCGTAGCGATGCCGAACTCGGGAAAACATGGCACGGGTTATAGACGGAGTTCCTGGCGGACCGGACTTAAAGCGCCAGCTTTTATCATGATCGCATCGTCGTTCATGATCGCTCTGACCTACGGCAGCGACCCTGGATTTTCAGTCGCCCATCCACCCATGCCCGCGGTCGATGTGCCGCAGGATTTTTCGCGATTCCGGCACGACACGCAACAACACACTCGGCTCCCCTGCCTCGTCTGTCATGTTCGGAGCGACAATACGGCTACCCCGAAAATGCCGGGCCATATACCGTGCTCTTCGTGTCATGCCCAACAATTCGCCGAGGGAAATACAAACCCCATCTGTTCGATCTGCCACACGGCGACGAACGTAAAACCCTTCCCTTCTCTGCGCAGTTTTGGCGCCGTGTTCGATCACGGGCGTCATGTACGGCAGACCAACTGTGCCACTTGTCACCAACCGGCCCGGCGCGGCGTTGCTCTTTCGATTCCGGCGCGACTCAGTGCCCATACCACATGTTTTCAATGTCACGGCCCGCGAACGATAGTCGGCGGAAAGAATATCGGGTCATGTTCGACGTGCCATCAGCCGGGACGGCTCGTTCGAACTCCGCAGACTGCACGCGCGTTTTCAATGAATTTTAGTCACGCCGAACATGCAAGAAAGGGCATAAGCTGCTCGCAATGTCACACGGTCCGCGCCGGAATACGGCGCGGAGCACAGGTTACGTCGCCCGTCGCGGCGATGCACTTCGCACGTCCCGGAGTCAGTAGCTGCGCTGCGTGTCACAACGATCGACGAGCGTTTGGCGGAAACGATTTTTCCGATTGCAGGAAATGTCACGAGGGCACTACGTTCCGATTCTGAAACTATATGATCGCGGATAATCTCGCGATCAGTGTGGAATCTCAGTCGGTTATTACCTTGATAGAAGCCCGGCGTTTAACCATTAACCGGGTAAATCTCAGGTATTGCGCGATATGGTGGTCGGCACGATGGTTGCACAGGTAGGGGTGACAGTCCATTACGGGTTTCACCCG
>JBKJOR010000373.1:0-5387 GCA_046595575.1 Pyrinomonadaceae bacterium
CCCCGAGCAGATATGCGGCTCGGGGATCAACGTGTAACGCTCCTGCCAAGGAACAAGATAAATTCCTGACTGGTTTTTGAGGAACACGAGAGTTTCAAAACGGGTGTCGAGTTCTACTACGCGAGCAGTCAGACACTCGACGACCGAACACGAACACGGGCGCTTGCCGAGGTTGGGTTGTTCGGTGAGAAGACGTTCGGGAAATTTAGTCTGTTCATCAACGCCGAGAACCTAACCGATGTTCGGCAGAGTCGGTATGGTCCTGTCGTTTTCCCTCCTCATCAGAGTCCAACATTTGCCGAACTATACACTCACACCGAGGGACGGGTGTTTAACGGCGGTGTGAAAATTAGATTGTGAGGGCGGGACGATGAGCGGCGATACAATCGAATAGACCCGCGGAGAATTTGTTATGTCGGATTGTTGTGAAAAAGATGATGCAATACAGGCGCTGAGAGAAAGGCAGAGCTCAACTCTTAAGATCGTCCTCGCAATCAATGCTGTCATGTTCGTCGTCGGGCTAGGTGCTGGTATTTATGCCGGTTCGGCGGCAGTACTTTCGGATTCGCTTGATAACTTAGGCGACGCTCTTACGTACGGTCTGAGTCTCTACGCGGTCTATCAGATTCCCCGAGCCAAAGCTCGAGTCGCAATGTTTAAGGGATCACTGATCTTGATCGCTGCCCTGGTCGTTTTGGCGCAGGTCGTCTACAAGCTCTTCGTTCCGACTGTTCCCATATTCCAAGTTATGGGCGTCGCCAGCTTGTTATCGCTTGCGGCAAATAGCTTCTGTTTGTTTCTTCTTACACGCCATCGTGACGATGATGTGAATATGAGTTCCGTTTGGGAATGCTCGCGGAATGATATCGCGTCCAACATCTCCGTCTTTATTGCCGCGGGTGCCGTTTGGTTTACTGGTTCTGGCTGGCCAGACGTCCTAATCGCGCTTGGCCTGGTATTTCTTTTTCTGCGGTCGGCATTTCGCGTGTTTACGAGCGCCGCTCACCAACTTAAGACTACTTAGTTGCGCGGTTCGAGCGACAGCTCGACGCTAGATCACATTTATGATCAACGCCCTTTCGAAGTTCCGGACAAGCGAGATCCTCCCATACGTGGCGTGGATCATCGCACTCGTTGCGACTGTCGGCAGTCTTTTCTTTAGCGAAGTGATGCAGTTGCCGCCCTGCGTTCTGTGTTGGTATCAACGAATCGCCACGTATCCGCTTGTTCTGATAATAGGGACCGGGATACTTATTCGCGATGTTCGTATGAAGATCTACGCGTTGCCGTTCGCATTGATCGGTCTCGCGATCTCGGTCTATCACAATATGCTCTATTACGGATTCGTTCCTGAGAGTATTACGCCCTGCACGGAGGGTGTCCCGTGCAATGCGGTTCAGATCCTGTGGCTCGGATTTCTTACGATCCCCTTGATGGGGCTGGGTGCGTTTATCAGCATCGCTGTTTGCTTGTTGTTTTATAAACCGGAGGAACTTTAGGAATATGCGAAAGGAAGTATGGATATTGGGTGCCGTCCTGGTGATGGTTATCGTGGGTGCGGTTGTCGGCTCGAACTATTACCGGAGCTCAATCCAGAGCGAGAGAGTGACGGAAAATACCAGTACGGGAGCGCCAAAGGTTAGCCCGGAACAGCTAGTTCGCCCGGACAGTTGGACGCTCGGACCCGCGGATGCCAAGGTTACGCTCGTCGAGTTTTACGATCCCGAGTGCGAGTCATGTGCCGCGTTCCATCCGACGGTCAAAAGGATCCTGAAAGACTACGAAGGCAGGATCAGGCTAGTCGCCAGATACATGCCTCTGCATCCAAACTCTATTTCTGCGGCGACTTTCACCGAGGCGGCGGGTGAGCAAGGCAAATATTGGCAAGCTCAGGATCTACTTTTTCAACGACAGGGCGAATGGGGACAGAAACACGGCCCGGGGGCCGCGTCGGCACCGCCTGTCAACTTCAATGTTTTATTTGACGGTTATGCCAAAGAGCTGGGTCTGGACCGAGCTAAGGCGGCAGCAGCCGTTGCCCAGAATCGTTACGGTGCGAAGATTGAACGCGACAAGAAAGATGGCCAGGCAGTCGGTGTGCGAAGAACGCCGACATTTTTCGTTAACGGTCGCGAGCTTGCACAACTCGGAGATTCTCATTTAAGACAACTGATAGACGATGAAATGAAGAGGTAAGTTGAGTCGCCGGAGTTTCAGCTCATCGTAGTCTCTCGAACGGCACCATGTTCGTCCCGACCACTAGATGTTCGGGACCCGGAATTCACGTCCCTCGTTCTCTACGATCCGCAGTCCGAGCCCGTCGAGATCTGATTCCGGGACGCCGAGAAACGTAAAATGCGGAAGGTCCGATACTACGGTTTGATACCAGAAATGTTCCGCAAGGATCAGACGAACTTCATGATTTTCATGCTCCGCCACGTCAAAGGCAAGGAGCGAGAGATGTTGCGAAGCTCCCGGTGGGGCAACCGAATAGATGATTGATTTTGAGAGGTCCTTAGCAAAGTAGATCTCGTTCTCCTCCAGCTCAAAGACCTTGGCCACCTGCTCGTAGGGAGACAATTTCCTGATGGCGTCAACGATCTCCGGGGTGATGCGGCCGAGTCTGCGCCAGTGATCAAGGGCGGGATCGACACGGCTTTTCCATAACTCGACGGTGTCGTCGTAATTGCGACCGGCCGAGTCCGGTCCGCGAGGCAGAAGCGATAGACCGACTCTCTTCGCTTCATCCACTGCATTGAGCAAACCAGACATCGCCGCGTCCTGGAGCTCAAGCTCTAACCCCCCAATCTCAGCGATTCCAATATCGATGCGGGACTGAAACTCCGCCACATCCGCCTCGTTCTCGAAAACAACTTTTTCCGGTGGCACAACTCCACCTCGGGCAACGAACACCGCCCCGTATTCGCGAAACAATTTCTGCTGAGCCGCGTCTTCGCCAAGAACGAACTCCGGCGGTAAATTTTCGTAGAAAAGAGTATTTCCATCCATTTCGGTCTCTTCCATCGATCAGGTCCAAGTCAGTGTGCAAGATACCACAACTTAAAACCTTGTCGCAGTACGAAGCATGCCGATACAATCTTAGAGATGCCGACGGCACTACAAAAGGTAAAACGCGTCCTCGTTACTGCGTACATTCTCGTTATCCATATCGCTTTGATCTACCTGATCGGTGAAAGAGTCGTCGAGCGGTACTCCGATGTCCAACCTGTGGACCGTGCAATCGTAAACGATCCGACAGTCCAATCCGCGATTCCCACTCCGATTCCCGTCCCCGAATCGTTCGCCGACGCGAACGCAAATTCCGAGTTCCCTGCTCCGCAGCCGCAAGAGATTCCGGTGCTGACTCCGGGACTGGTGATCCCGGTGACCGGCGTCAGGCCTGAGCAACTGCTCGACACTTTTTCTGATTCTAGATCGGAGGGACGATACCATGACGCGATCGACATAATGGCACCGGCCGGAACTTCGGTTGTCGCCGCAACCAGCGGCGAGATAGTTAAGTTCCTCGACAGCGAGCGGGGTGGGATAACCATCTACCAGTTGACTGAGGATCGAAAGTTCGTGCTCTATTACGCTCACCTTCAACGACGGGCCGATGGCGTATACGTCGGGATGAAAGTAGCCAAGGGTACAACGATAGGCTTTGTCGGAGATACCGGTAATGCCGGTGCCGGGAACAACCATCTTCACTTCTCGATCGCGATCGTCACGGATCCAAAACGGTTCTGGGAAGGTACCTCTGTCAATCCCTACCCCATCCTGAAAACCGGCGGTTCATTGGACGCTCCCTGAGCCCGATAATGCGGAACGCTGCTTGCTTTAGCCCGACGTATGTACGGAACACGATCATGGGTAGAGGAGCGCTCTGTCATCTCACGGATGAGCAGAGTATTGATACTTGGCGGATTTATACTAGCGATTCTGATGATGATCGGGTGCGAACCGGGTCAGCCGATAAGTAATCAGCGATTAGCAAACGCTAACGCTAATACGAACACCGTCCCGAATACGAACTCGAATCAGACCGCCCCGGCGCCGGATCCGGCGTTAGCCCGGGTACCAATCACGATGCCAGTGGTCGACGCTCTTCTATCGGACGAAGCGTTCGCAGCGGAACTTCGGCGAACGGTTCAGCCTACGGACGAACAATTCGACAAGCTCAAAAACTCCAGTCGCGACGCCGTGTTAAAACTCGGTGAATCGGCGCCCGAAGACGGTACGCGATCCACTCGCGATTCTACATCGCAGGCCGACAAGCAGATCAAGCAGATACTCGGCAACGAGGGCGGCTCAAAGTTTCTGGCACTCGCACAAAAGTATTGGTCTGGAAGCGAGACCTCACTGACCTCTAAGCCGAATGGCATCCCGACCGACACGCGGATCGTAGTGAACGCTCCGGCGTATCGAATGGATCTATTTCGCGACGGCAAACTTCAAAAGAGCTATAAGATTGGTATCGGCTACCCCGAGTTTCCTCTCCCCGTCGGAGTTAGAACGGCCAAGACAATAATTTTCAATCCGACATGGACACCGCCCGACGAACCTTGGGTGAAAGGCGAATTCAAACCTGGCAAAACCGTCGAAGCTGGCAGCAAAAAGAACCCTCTCGGCTTTATCAAGATCCCGATCGGGCTTCCCTCACTTATCCATGGAGGTAAAGATCCGAGTCGCTTAGGTACATTTGCTTCTCATGGCTGTGTCGGCCTGACGAACGCACTTGTACAAGACTTTGCCGCCGAGATCTCTACGCTATCAGGTACGCAGCTAACGCCGCAGCAGATCAAGGAGTACGAAAAACAGCGTTCGGAAACGAAAGAAGTGAATCTAGGCCAGCCGGTACCGGTGGAGCTTCGTTACGAAACGATCGTCGTCGAAGACGGAAAGCTGCGAATCTTTCGCGACGTTTACGAGCACGGTACAAATACGGAGGAAAATCTGAGTCGCGTTCTTGAAGCGTACGGTGTGTCGATGGCCGCGTTATCGCCGCAGGAGCAGAATCAGATACGCGAAGCGTTGAAGAAAATGGCTATGGATCCACAGGGACAACCGGTCGAGGAAGCAAGCGAACCGGCCAATAAGAAGCCCACTAGCAGCAAAGTTACGCGAAATATCAAGGGTGCTAAAGAGATCGTGATCGCCGTCGGAGCGTTAAAGGGGAAGGGATATCCGGCGGCCGTGAATATCAACGCTTGATGTTTTGAAGGTCCGGTACCCAGTAGCGGTAATCGCCTTTGGCGACCTGCAATAGTCCTCTGCCCGGGAGCTCAGTTTCCTGGAGACCGAGGAATGTGAAGTGTGGCGGGTCGCCGATCACCGTTTGATACCATCCGTGTCGATTCATGATCGCGATCACCTGAGAGTTCCCG
>JBKJOR010000432.1:0-7990 GCA_046595575.1 Pyrinomonadaceae bacterium
AGTGACCTTCCCGATGTTCGCGAAGATCTCAGTCAAAGGCGACGATCAGGATCCGCTGTACTCGTATCTGACGAAGAAGGAAACGAATCCTGAATTTAGCGGCGATATTACTTGGAACTTCAACAAGTTCTTGATCGATCGTAAGGGGAAAATTGTGGCCAGGTTTACATCGAAGGACAAGCCCGACGGCGAAGCGATTAACGCGGCGATCGAGAAGTACCTCGCGGAAAAGTAAGCCTTTAGGTGGCGTTGAAGGCATAGCTCGAGAGTTTTACGTATACCGGGCCGGTCGGGCGGAGTTGGCTTGCGAAGATCGAGACGGCCGAAACGTCGAACTCGATCGGCTCGATCTGCGCGGCCAGATGACAATCCACAACTGCGGCGGCGGTTTTCGGTAGACCGAGACGCCCCGTCGTGACTGCCTTATGAAGATACTGAAGGTTATTTTCGGAGTAGCGGCCCTCGCACTTATTGCCGTCGTAGGCGTCTCGGTCTGGCTTTACAACACATTGACCACCACACAAGCACATCAGAAAGCCAATCAGTTCATCGTGATCGAGAAAGGCTCGACACCGTCGTCGATTATCGACAAGCTCGCCGCTGAAGGCGTTATCGTGAGTCCGTTTGCGACAAAGGCTTACCTCAGAACGCTCGGCGACGCTTCGAAACTGCAGGCCGGCGAATACCAATTTGCGTCGCCTATCACACCGATTCAGGTTCTGAAGGAACTTGAGAATGGAGAGACTCAGACGATCAAGCTTACGATTCCGGAAGGCTTTACGCGGTTCGATATCGCCAAGCGTATCGTCGAGAAGTTCGGGAACTCGCCGGCCGGAACGGGAATGGAACAGGTCGTCTTTACCGAACAAGAAGTGCTGCTCTTGATGGAAGACATCGACCTCGTCAGCGACATCGTACCCGAAGCGAGAAATCTGGAAGGTTACATGTACCCGAGCACTTACAGCTTTCCTCGAGGCACTAAACCGGATACGGTAGTCAATCAACTCGTCCAGCAGTTTAAAAAGATATGGAAGCCGGAATGGACCGCGACGGCACGCACGCTCGGGCGGACACCGCACGAGATCGTCACGATCGCTTCGTTGATCGAGACTGAGTCGGGCGTCGAAAGCGAGCGGCCGATCGTGTCGTCCGTAATTTACAATCGCATTTCAAAAAGTATTCCGCTCGGCATCGACCAGACCGTTGTCTATGTAGCGAAGATGCAGAATCGCTGGGACGGAACGATCCATCGGAGCGACCTGGATGTCGACTCGCCTTACAACACACGCAAGTACGGCGGTCTGCCGCCCGGTCCCATCTCATCAGTTTCCGAAAGCGCGATCGAGGCGGCGTTGAATCCGGCGAAGACCGATTACATTTACTATGTCCGGAACGTCCAGGCCGACGACGGATCGCACTGGTTCTACGCGCCAGCCGCCGAGTTCGAGCGCGGTAAGGCCGAATATCAGCGTTGGCTCGAGAAAGAGCGTCAGGAGAAGCGGTCTAACGAGGCGAATACAACTCCCTAATGATAAAACTCCTCGCACTTGATCTCGACGGAACACTCCTTAATTCTCAAGGCAAAATTCCCGAAGCAAACCGCGCCGCGATCCGGGCGGCCGAAGACCGAGGCGTGCTCGTCACGATCGCGACCGGCCGACGATTTCGAGATGGCCGCCCACTCGGGTTGGAACTCGAACTCAACGCACCACTGATCACGCATAACGGAGCGCTCCTCAAGTATGCGGACTCGCTCGCGACTGTCGCATCGTCGTTGCTTTCGATAGAGACTGCAACGGAGATCGTCACCGTCGGGAAAGAGTTCGGCGGAGATGCTCTGGTAAGCGTGGATCCTCACGGCCAAGGGACACTGCTTTACGACCGGCTTTCCGACGACAATCTTCCATTGCAAAAATACGTTACGTGGGCAAAGCGGCTTCACGGTCCGGAGGGAGACAACTCGGTGATCCACGTTGCTGACCTGAATGAGGTCTTGCATGAACATGAAGTGATTCACATTTCTTTTTCCGGTAGCTGCGAACGGATGGAGCACATGGCGGATTTTCTTAGTAAACAATTGGGCGATACGATCACGCTTCTGGCTACCATCTATCCGCGGCTGGACTTTACGCTGCTCGATATTCTCCCGCCGGACGCGTCGAAGGGGAAGGGCGTCGAGCGTCTTGCCACCTTGAACGGCTTAACGCGGGAAAACGTTATGGCCATTGGCGACAATTTCAACGACGTTGAGATGCTTGAGTTTGCGGGCACGCCGGTCGTCATGGGAAACGCCGACCCCGGTTTGCTAGAACGTGACGAATTTTATACAACTGTTAGTAATGACGAGAACGGCGTTGCCGCCGCGATCGAACGATTTATTCTGAGCGAGGAGAAACTTTAAAAGTGGCAAATCGAACCGCGGTAATAGAAACGAACAAGGGCGTTATCAAGTTTGAGCTTCTTGAACAAGACGCACCCAAAACTACTGAAAACTTCCGGCTTCTGGCTGAGAAGAATTATTTCGACGGCGTGATCTTTCACCGTGTGATCAAGAATTTTATGATCCAGGGCGGCGACCCGCTCGGCGAAGGCTACGGCGGCGAATCCGCGTGGGGCGGGAAGTTCGACGACGAGATCGCTCGGGATTCTCAACTATACGGCGGCGTTTACGAGAAGGGTACCATTGCGATGGCCAACTCGGGCCCGAACACGAACGGATCGCAATTCTTCATAATGCATGTCGACTATCCGCTTCCGCCGTCGTACGCGAAATTTGGCCGTGTGACGGAAGGCCAGGATGTCATTGACGCGATCGCCGAGATTGAAACCAACCACAAGGACAAGCCGGTCGAGCCCGTTATCATGAACAAGGTCTACATTGAGGATCCGGTCAGCTAGCATGCGTGCTGTCCTTCAGCGGGTGTCCCGTGCCCGAGTCTCAGTAGATGGCCAAACTACCGGTGAGATCGGACCCGGATTGTTGATCCTGCTTGGCGTGGGTGTTGACGATACTGAATCTGACGCGAACTACCTGATCGAAAAGATCCTGAACTTGCGGATCTTTGATGACCAGAGCGGGAAGATGAACCTCTCCGTTATCGATATCCACGGTGGAATGCTGGTTGTTTCGCAGTTCACTCTTTACGCCGATACTCGAAGGGGCCGTCGACCGTCTTATCTTGCGGCCGCTGCGCCGGAAGACGCGAACCGCCTATACGAGTTCTTTGTGACCGAAGCCGGTAAATATTTGGAAACGGTTCAGACTGGTCGGTTTCAAGCGATGATGGATGTCGAGCTTGTGAACAACGGCCCGGTCACTATCACCCTCGAGAGTCGACAGACTTAGATGAAAATTACAATCCTTCTTTTGACACTAACGCTCTCGCTTGCCGCCTGCAGCACAGGCTCAAATACGAGCCGCAACGCCGCAAATAGCGAGATCAAGACGGGCGTCGCACCGATTGCCGACAGCGAGATCGCCGTCATCGAAATGGAGACTCCGGCCTACGGCACCATCAAGATCGAACTCTATTCAAACATTGCGCCGAAGACGGTTGAGCGCTTTAAAGCTCTTGCAAAAGAAGGTGTTTTTGACGGGACCACGTTTCACCGAATCAATCAATCTGTCGTCCAGGGCGGCGACCCGTTATCAAAGGACGGCGACCCAAGAAACGACGGTCAGGGAAAGTCCGAGAAGCCGAACGTCATTGCCGAATTTTCCGATATTCCGTACGATTCTGGAATTGTTGGGGCTGCGCGGGGACCCGACAACAACTCGGCGAACTCGCAGTTTTTCATCACATTGAAACGCGAGAAAGATTTCGACAAGAGATATACGATATTCGGGAAAGTGATCGAGGGAATGAACAACGTCCAGACGATCGCCGGCGTCCAGCCGAAAGAGGTAGAACGACCCGTCGAACCCGTGCGGGTAAAAACTGTCCGGATTGAACCAAAGCATTAAGTAGCTGTAATATATTTTTTCCGCTCGCGTAGCTCAGTGGATAGAGTGCTTCCCTCCGAAGGAAGAAGTCGCAGGTTCAAATCCCGCCGCGAGTACCAATCTCGAAGTAGAAAGAGGTGGCTAATTGCCACCCTTTTTTTTGTTCACACACGCGAAATAACGCTTCCTTTCATACGCCATACACTCCTCTTGACTTAGTATGCGTACCTGATAAGATGTCGGCATTCATTCTTGAATTCACTCCGGTAAGGCTTCGGCAGGATGGTCCATCTGAAGCCCTTACCGCCCTACCCCCTTAGGAGGTTCAATATGTTTCGCGTTTCGCTTCTTTCGTCATTTCGTCGAATATTTCAACACACCCCCGCTCAGGCTTTACGTACTACTGAGCGAAAGCTGGCGCGTCATCTTACGGTGGTCGCCAGAAGACGGTGGCTGCCGACATTGTCCTTGCTTGCGCTTTTAGGTATCTACGGCACGACACAGCAAATTCCTCAGCAGGACGACGTGCCTTCGACTCCGCCGAGTGCGACGGAGTCGACGGAGGCACTGGCCTATTCGCCAAGGGCTGAGTGGCCCGAGATAGGAGCGAAACAACCTAGTTCCGAAGAACAGGCGTTACCTCAGATCGGTGGGATCGTCAGTGTCGGACTGAACGTTGAGATCAGCCGTCTCAATCTCGCCGGTGGAGGCAGCAATAGCGGTTTCATCCCGCCCGATACGATGGCGGATGTCGGACCGAATCACATAGTTGAGATGATCAACGGAAATTTCGAGATCCTCAACAAGACGACCGGGGCGAGCATCCAGACCATGTCACTCGACGCCTTCTGGACCAATATCGCCGGGTTAGGAGTTGCCAATAGCGTCCGCTTCGATCCTCGGATCATCTACGACCCGCCAAGTGGACGATGGTTCGCACTCTCGATCGACCGGGCCGTCGACGCAGACATGAATGGCACTAACGAAGTGGCAAACAACTTTTTCATCGCCCGTTCGGACACGAGCGATCCGACCGGCGATTGGGACGGCGTGACCTTTAGCGGTGACTCCGTCGGTGCTCTCGAGTTCCACGATTACCCGACACTCGGAATCGACGCCGACGGGTTCTACAGTTGCACTCAGGACTTTCCCGCCCCGAACAACGAATCCTGTTATTCGATCCCCAAGGCCGATCTTCTATTGGCTGCTCCGTCGATCGCAAACCTTACCCGCTTTGAAGCGACACCCGCCGGTATTCCGGCGATCGCCGGCAGCTGGCAGCCTGCGGTAAATCGCGGATTGTCGCTTGGCCGAGCAGCAGTGTTGGGTTCGACAGGGACCGCACTGCGACGAACAAACATTTTTGGAGCGACTGGTGCCGGTGCCACGTTAGGGACCGCTGTCGCGATCACGGGAGATCCGGGCCACGCCACCCCGCCGGCCGCACGGCAGCCGGACGATAGCGATACCGGTGACGGCATTGAAACCCTGGAGAATGTTGCTCCGCGTTTCGTCGGAAACGTCATCGTCGTCGGCAACAGCATCTGGGCTGTACACGCTGTTGAAGGACCGGCTGCAGGAGCGAACTCCGGCTTGCGTTGGTATGAGATTAACGAAGCCAGCAATACCGTTATCCAGACCGGTGTGATCGAAAATCCCGACATCGACTATTACGATCCATCAATAGCCGTCAACACATTCGGTCACGTGGTTATAGGTTCTACGTGCTCCGGTGCGAACCTTCCCGCAAGCGTCTGCGCTTCAGTCGGCACCACCACCGCGGGCGTAACAACATTTCAGCCGCCGGCGATCGTATTCGCCGGTTCCGGCACGTACTACCGTGACTTCTGCACGAATCCGCCGGCGTGCAGCGAACGCAACCGATGGGGCGACTACAGCGCCGTCGTCGTTGACCCGACCGATTCGGGCACGTTCTGGATGTTCCAGGAATACACCGCTCAGGACGCCGGTAACGTAGACGTGGGCCCGGGCGAGGCCGAAGGCGGTCTTTGGGGCATCCGTGCGGTCGAGCTGACGTTCAATCAACTGACAGGCGGTGATCTTGCTGTGCAAAAGACCTGCCAACCCGCTTCGGGCCTATTCACCGGCCAGACCGGATACTGCGAAGTGAGCGTCACCAATTTCGGTCCTGACTCGATGCTGGACGTCGTGCTGACGGACCGTTACCTTAGCGGCGGAACCTTCACGTTCCCGAACCCGGCTACCGGAATCACGACCACCAAAGGATCGTGCGCATCGACGCCGAATCCACAAGTGACCGCCGGCACCGTAACGTGTAATCTTGGCCGGCTTACGGCTAACGAGACCGTCCTGATCCATGTCGATGTAACAGCACAAACCCCACAAACCGTTAACGATACCGCGACTGCGACCAGTGAATCTGCCGACAGTAACCCCGGCAACAACCAAGCCATGGGTAGTCTGGTCTTTATCGGCGCTGCCGATCTGTCGATTACAAAGTCCGACAGTCCGGATCCGGTAGTGGCCGGGACTAATCTCACGTTCACTATGACGGTCACTAATAACGGTCCATCCGCTGCCAACAACGTTGTGGCCAGTGACCTGCTGCCACCGACGCTCAGCCTGGTATCGGTGACTGGAAGCGGCGGTGCGAGTTGCAATGCGGGCATTCCGGGCAGCGTTCCAACGTCCTGCGCATTCGGTGTACTTGCCAACGGGGATGTGCGAACCATGACGATCGTCGCGCGTGTCGATCCAAGCCTTGCTGCAGGCTCGGTGATAACAAACAACGCCGGCGTGTCGAGCAACACGGCCGACAATAACAATTCCAACAACCTCGCGACGACGACCACTCTCGTCACAGCGAGCGCGGATCTAAGCATTACGAAAACCGATTCGCCAGATCCCGTGTTTGCGGGAGCGAACCTTACCTACATCTTGACCGTTACCAACCTTGGACCATCGTCGGCGCGTGATGTAGTCGTTTTCGACACGTTGCCAAACACAGTCAGTTTCGTGAGTGCGACTGTGGCCGGTGGAAGTGGAGGAGTTTGCTCGCCTTTGGGTGGATCGCCTACGGTTGTCCAGTGCAACCTGGGAGACATCGAAAACGGCGGTATTCGCGTGATCACTCTGCAAACTCAGGTAGCAGCTTCGGTGCCCCACGGTACCTTGATCGACAACACGTCAAGTGTGTCGTCGACAACACCGGATCCGGTCGGTGCTAACAACTCGGCCAGTGCACAAACGCTGGTAAATGCGCGGGCAGAGATTTGGATCGACAAGACAGCCCAGATCCTGACCGGTAACCCATCGAATGCGGTACGCTTCACTCTGACCGTCTATAATAGGCCGGGGTGCGAGGCCGACGATGTGTTATCGTGCGGCCTGGGTGGGCCGTCCGATGCACAGAACGTTGTCGTGACCGATACATTGCCGCTTGATCCAAAGAAGATCAAGGTTATATTCGTCTCGCAGAACTGTACTTACAACAGGACGACACACAAGGTCGTCTGCACGCTTCCGAGTGCACTGCCGGCGGGACAGTCAGCCACCTTTGTGATCGACATCCAGACTCAGGGTAGCGTCGGAAATATAACCAACAACGTGTCGGTAAGCAGTTCGACGGCCGATCCGAATCTATCGAACAATTCGGATCAAGTGCTGGTGAGGCTAAAGGGTGGGAACAGCAACCCGTAGCTTCGCTAGACGTGACACCGGAGATCGCTCCGGAGCTTGTTACAAGTAACTAGCCCGCGACGGGACGGCCAACAGCCGCCCCGTCGCGTTTGTTTGCTCGGTACCCAACGTTCAGGACGTGTGAGTACGAGAATGAACATTTTATGAAATTCGCTATTCTCGTTGTGGTTTCACTCTTTGCGTGTAACTCCGGAACACCAAGCGCTCAAGATCCCGTGCCTCTGGGGTTGTGGGGAGGCAACGGCATTCAATTGACTGTAACGGCTAATGGAGCTGAGATTGACTACGGCTGCGATTCAGGAAGGATCGAGGGGAAACTCGAATCAGACTCGCGGGGAAAGTTTCGCGCGCGAGGCACTCATGTGT
>JBKJOR010000386.1:0-3336 GCA_046595575.1 Pyrinomonadaceae bacterium
CCTGCCTTTCCATCCATTCGCCCGTAGCACACCCGGTTCCAGCGCCAGATCGTGCCGTTGTGCATCCGCCACGCTCTGAGCCGCGGGACCCGTCCCGCCCGGAGGTCATCGATCGAATTGTCTTCGATCGACTGTGTAAGCAGGACCCGGTAGCGGACCGCATCATTGCGAAGAAAATCGACAAGCGAATTTTCCATCCAGCGGCTGCCGAAATTTACTCGCGGCGGTTGCCGGCGAAGTTGATGGATGGGCGAACGCGTGTCGGTCGCGTGCTGGAAAAGCGCGATCCGCGTCTCGTGCCACAACCGGTTGTTCATCAGCAGCGGAGAATTGACCGCCGACGCAAGCACCGGCGCCGCGAGAGCCTGCGACCAGTTGTAGACATTCACAAGCTCGTCGGCACCGACCTGAAGGTGCACTTGAAAACTCGTGTTGCAAAACTCAACGAACGTGTCCTGCAAGATCAACTGCAACTCATCAAGTCCTTTGATATGGATAAAGCGATTCTCGCCGTGCAGTTCGGAAACCACGCGATTGATCTCAAAGTATCTTGGGTTGGGCGTCAGGTTGGCTTCTGTCAGATCCGACTGTCGGATAGTAGGAAGAATTCCAGCCAGGACGGCGTCGGCACCTAGGGCCTTCGCCGCACTTCTGACAGTTCCCAATACATCGTAGATCTCTGCTTCAAGGCGAGTCAGACAATCGTTCTTGAACTCCAGCGGTGTAAGGTTGGCCTCGAGATTGAATCGGCCGATCTCTGTTGTGAGGCGAGGATCATTCGCTGCGGCGATCAATTCTTCGACCAGCGGTGCCGGCCGCATTGCGTTGTCGATCAGGAACATTTCCTGTTCGGCACCGATCCGTCGAACCCCACTTTCGATCATTCCGTTGTTGAGCATCATCTCGAGCGCTTCAAGGTCGTTCAAGACCGCTAGCGTGAATTCGCGCATCTCGCTTTCGGAATACTGTTTTGTGACCGCTTTGTCTCCCATTACTTGCCCTTGATCTCGCAAGCTTTGTGCCTCGGGCGAGACAACTTCGAATACCAGCCTTTTTAGGAACGTTGGTCCAATGGTGGTATTTGGGGAGCTCCCCAACCGCGGGAAAGTCCACGACGTGCGAAAAAAGCCGCAGGGTTTTTACCCTTCAACCGTTCGAACCAACACTCGCCTCAACAACTGCCTGGGCTTCATGACAAGAACGATCGCGGTGCAAAAGTTGTAACGGCAGCAGTGTCTGAGATGTCGGGCGAGACCAGTCCGATCTAGTTAACGACAAGATCAAGCGAACCGAACAAAGGGAAAAATCTAAAGGAGGTTCAAGGACATGAACAGAATGACAAAGCTAACTATGTGGACGGTTGTATCTGTATTTATATTTCTAATTTCTGTCGGTTCCGTCTCCGCCCAAAAAGTAAGAAGCTCTGGATTTCCGGCAACGCTGGCGGAAGACACAGCTATTAACCCGCACGACTTTACGGACGATTACTATGAACTGAACGGCATTATCGGAAAGGCGATCCTGGACCGGCGAACAGGTTCGGACGGCCTTTCGATCTTCAGCAAATCGAGCAATCCCTTTCACACGGATGTAAGGGTCATCGCGACGCTTCCGGCGTATGACCAGAATGGCGACATGTTGTTCTGGTACCCGCTTGGCGAGATCGACGACAGTGCGTTCACCGCCGACAAGCTAGGAGTCGAGGCCAGGCAACTCGCGAAACTGTTCCCGGTATACGTTTTTCCGTCTGCTAAGACGGAGGACCCGCGGATGCTTACCGGCATGCGCCATGCGGCGTTGATGGACAATACATGGGCGTTTCTTACCGGACAGGAACTTAATCCGTTGGGCTTTCGTGAGATCTTCCTTGTAAGGTTCACGGAAAAAGCGTTCACAAAAGAGGGAGCCGAGGTGATGGCCTATATGGCAAAGAAGAACGGCACTGGATCCGACGATACGCCGATCATACGCGGAATGGATGACCTACGTATGATGGCGAAATTGGAGTTGATAAATACCGCGGCCTTCAGGGGTGAGGAGAATCGATATGCGATCGCACCCATGATATTCGATCCAACAAATGGTGTCATCGCTAAGGACGCTTACCTATTATTTGTGACAAAGGATGGCAAGCCGCTTCCCACGGAGAGCATGTTCGCGGCGCAGTTCGCTTGTCTCCAAAAGGCCGGCACATTGTGCAAGGTGTAGGCGAGCAGCATGCCTAGTTATATTTTTCTTTAGCAACAGAGGCCGTCTGAAAAGATGGCCTCTTTCTACATCCGGTTCAGGACTTTCTTGACAGCCTCTCTCCCTCGCATACGTCCAGTCGATCTACTGTTTGCCGAGCGCACCTGCGATTGCCTCGAGCAGCTTTTCCGAAGTGAACGGCTTCGTAAGAAATGAGTTAACATCGAGCGACCGCAGTTCGGCAGTTTGATCGGCATCCAACAATCCGCTCATTGCGATTATCTTCACACCCGGATCGAGGGCCTTTAATGCTCTTATCATCGACGGCCCATCCACACCGGGCATCGACATATCGGTGATCACGAGCGCTATTTCATCGCGCCGCTGGGCGTAGATCCCGAGGCCCCTCGCACCATCTGCCGCGCCAACGGAACGGTATCCAAAAAACTCGAGCGTGGCGTTTGTGACTTGAAGGATGTTGTCTTCATCATCGACTACCAGTATCAGCTCGCCGTCGCCGCGCAGGTATTCCGGGGACGGCTCTGCAGCGATCGTTTCGACCTGATCCGCAACTGCCGGGAGGTTGATGGAAAACCGCGTCCCCTTGCCTAGCTCACTGACGACGTTAATGAACCCGCCATGGCTCTTGATGATAGTCAAGGCGGTCGAGAGCCCGAGCCCCGTTCCGTGGCCAAGGGCTTTCGATGTAAAAAACGGATCGAATATTCTCTTGACTGTCTCGTCCGACATCCCCGTGCCGGTGTCTTCGACGGTCAACTGCACGTATGCGCCGGGCCTGGCCTCTGGATTCACACGTGCGTAAGTTTCATCGATCCGAACGTTCTCTACAGCGATTCGCAGCGATCCGCCCTTCGACATTGCATCGCGGGCGTTGAGACAAATGTTCATCACGACCTGATGGATCTGCGTCGGATCGGCGGCGATGAGCCACGGAGAGGCGCCGATCTCGTACTTTAAGACGATTGATTTCGGAAGCGTTTCCTGGAGGACGCTGACGAGGTCCTTGACGATATGTTTTATCTGTACCGGGATCCGCTCGCCTTCGAGCCCGCGGGCGAACGTCAGGACCTGTTTGATAAGGTCGGCACCCCGATCCGCGTTCTCGCCGATCAGCGACAACCACCTCAG
>JBKJOR010000463.1:0-17280 GCA_046595575.1 Pyrinomonadaceae bacterium
CGAGCTCCTTCGCCATAGAGATCGCCGCCGTCATGCCGCGAGCTTTGAAAGATTGTGTCGGGTTCTGGCCTTCGTCTTTTATGAACAGATTGAGTTTGATCGGCAGTTTTGCCGCGAGGCGTTCGGCTTTTAATAACGGCGTCCACCCTTCGCCAAAACTAATGATGTTGTCGGCATTTTCAACCGGCAACACTTCGCGGTATCGCCATAGAGAAGATTCGCGAGATACAAGCGATTCGGGCGTCAAAGTTTCGGCGGCTTTCTCCAGATCGTACCGGACAAGCAAAGGCTTGCCGCATTCGACGCAGAGATTTTGTAGTGTGCGCGCTTCATGTCGCAGTCCGCACAAAGCGCATTCGAGATGTGTAACGTTCATAATCGAAATAAATATAGCTCGTGTAGCGAGCGACAGAACAAAGCATAGCTCGCGCTGCCGGCGAACGCATAAAGCTCGGGCGACGGAATATGTTGAGCTCGAGTAGCGAGAGCTGATCCTGTATCGTTAACTGCGCGCAATGGATATTCGTGAAACGAAAACCCCCAGCTTACGCTTGGGGGTTCTTGCTTTCGCTCACTACGCGAGCTGAAATTATTTCATCCAAACACATCTACGGAAGATAAGTTGCGGGGCAGAGAAGAACTCCGCCCGGCATCGCGTATCGGCACAAGTTATCTGTCAGAGAACGTCAGTTTGGAAGCACTGCCATTGCCGACAGAGCGGTGATTAGTCATCGCCCGCCTTCCGGAGCAGGTTGTTATACACATACTGCCCGACGCTGTGACCCATTCGCTCCCCGGCATCCTGGTCATAACGGAAGTGGATCCCGCCATAGACCCGGGCGTCCGAAACATCATCGGCTATGCGTCTTAGGTCCGAATAGCTGAGTATGATATTCGGAAGCGAAGGGTGCGATACGGTGACCGAATGCTTGAAACGGCCGTATGCGCGCTCCAGGACTTGAAGACCCGAACCGGTGCCCGACCCATGCGCCGAGGGATATCCGGGGAAGCATGGTGTAGCGATCAGCGGAGTGAATGCCCCGGCTTCTGTCCGCTTGTTGCCGTCTTCGCCGCCGCGTGGTATTGCAGTTACGGGGCGCCAGGTTCTGTAGAAATACTTGGAGTCGAACACGGACACCCAGCCGTCGTTGATCGCCATATTCATGACAGCCATAGTACGAGCGGTATCAGTAATTTCGTCGTCCCGAGTGTTCGCGATCTGTACCAAGACGGAGTTAAGCATTCCAATACCGACCGCGGCATACATCCGGGCGACATCTGTGCGATCTTGGGGACGATTGGGACTATTGAGATCTCCCACAGCCTGCACTTCGTTAAAGTCCCGTGCATATACACCGCTGTTCAACGCCGGCGGGGGCTCGGCTCTAAACTGTGAAGCACTTTCGATCCCAAACGGACGGACGTTCGACCAATGTTTGAAAACACCGAATCCACCTGCACACGGCGCCCCGGGCGTCAACTGCCATTCGTAAGGATCCTGGTTTGGCGGAGTGTGGAACAGGGGCGGAGAAGAGCCGTCATTTGTTCGATCAGCGACCATGGCCGCGGCTGCGTCAATACCGACGTTAATGCCATCGGTCTTTGCCTGACCGTCCGGTATATTGCTAAGGGACGCGTCACGTAGTTCATTTAGACTGATAGATTGCCCAAAGAAAGCGGTGAGCACGCCATGGGCTGCCGTTATCGCAGCGGCTTCCGGAGAAGCTCCGGTAGGGGCGGTGACGGTACCGAGATACGGTTCGTATTTGCCCGTTGTCGCATTAACTGCTTCGAACACCGCCAATTGAATGGTCGCCATGAAACGACCTGTCGGAAACGGGGAGCCAGCTGGCATTCTTGAGACAGCGATCTGGTTCCATTGGAGTACTATGTCGTCGCTTGTTGTTACGGCTGACTTCGCACTAACCGACGACATCTTGGTCGTCGCCCACGCCGGGCTGAATGCCATTCCGACTATCGAGATTATTAAGAAGGCGACGTGAACGATTGATTTGACTTTGATCACGGATTTCATTTTTCTGCTCCTTACATCCGACGAAACTGACGTCGGTCGTTTGTGATTCTTCTGGTTCAATTGAATAGGGCCCCGTAAAAATTTGGGTTCTTTGAGCGCCGGTTGCTATATAATGCAAATGAATCCGCCCAGGGAATCCAATAAAGCAATCAACGGCAACCGGCGATATTTTCCCTTTCGGGAACGAACTTAATGCCGGAGGCTTTGAAAAGTCTTTGGAAAATTTTCCTGATTTCCTCCGAAATATCTCGGACCGATGTGAAACCTGAAGAAATACATTCCTACCGATTCAAATCGTTCGCGCTCAAACCTTTCGAGCGACAGCTTTTCGACGGTGATCGGCGGCTCTCCCTGACTCCGAAGGCTTTTGACGTACTTACGCTTTTGATAGTCAACGCGGGACACCTCGTCACAAAAGAATCGCTGTTGGAAGCTATTTGGGCGGAATCCTTTGTAGAAGAAGCGAATCTGGCACGGCTCGTTCACACGATACGTAAGACGCTCGGCGAGGATGAAAATGGAAGCAAGTTCATTGAGACCGTTCCTACCAAGGGATACCGTTTCGTCGCGGAGGTCGAAAAGGTCATTGTCACGCCGCGGGAGAATGGCGAGACGTTGGCCGCCAGGCGCTCAAGCGAATTTCCGTTAGAGTCCGCGGTATCCATCGAACCTGAAACGGTCTCAACGCCGATAAGCGGTAAGAAACGCGTGTCGTGGCGTTGGCTGTTTGTGGGGACGGCCCTCCTTGTTGTTGTGGGTCTTGTCGTGGCATTCACCGTTTGGCGGAACAACAGTTCCAACGTTGCCGTAAAGGACGATCCGATCTCAATCGCTGTTCTGCCTCTTCGCCCTATAAGTACAGGCGAGCGCGATCTTACTTACGATCTGGCATTTGCGAATTCGGTTATAGGCGATCTAAGCCAGTCGAAGAACCTGAGAGTTCGACCATTTTGGACGATGCGGAGCTACACGGATCTAACGCAGGACCCAATCGCGATCGGCAAGGAACTGGTTTCGGATTACGTGCTGGAATCGACGTATCTCGCGCAAGGCGGACGGCTGCAGGCGGTCACGCTCAATCTTTGTAACGTTAAGACCGGTTCGGTCGATTGGACTAAAAGTTACAAAGGCGGTGACACTGATCTCTATGCCGCCGGACGGAATGTGGCCGCTAAGATCGTGCCCGACCTTCTCGCAAAGCTGAATCTTGCAGCGGTGGTCCCAGGAAATCGTGGAACCGAAAATGAGGAGGCATGGCGAAGTTATCTTCAGGGAATGATCTTGACGGATAAAAGGACCGTCGAAGATGCCGAAAAAGGCGTTGACGAGTTTAACAAAGCGATAAGGCTCGACCCTGACTATGCGCTCGCGTACATGGGTCTGGCCCACGCCCTGCAGTCCAAATATACAAATGGCGGCGAGCGGGAACAACTGTGCGGCCCCGCGCGTGAAGCCGAAGAGAAAGCTTTGGAGTTAGATCCGACTTTGGGCGATGCGATGGTGCTCTTGGCGACGAATCGGCGGCTGTGTTCATGGGAGATTCCGGAGGGGGAGAGAGATTTTCTGCGGGCCGTCGAATTGTCGCCAAACTCCGCTCATGTCCGAAGGTTTTATGCGGTCAATATTGCGAACGAAGGCAGGTTTGAGGAAGCTCTCGAGCATCTCAGGATCGCGCGAGAACTCGACCCAAACTCGACTTTCAACGAAAGACTCGTCGGCCGCGTCCTTTTCTTTTCTCGCAGGTGGGACGAGGCGATCGAGCAGTCGATCAAGGTAAAGGAGATGGACCCCGAGGCGGAGCAAACCAGCTTCGTCTATATGTCTTATGAAATGAAGGGTGATCTCGAGAAGGCATTCGAGTGGTTCCTCGTCGTCAAATCGCTGGACGGCGAGAGCGAAGAGGACCTAAACGAGTGGCGTACGACCTACGGGAAAGCCGGTTGGCAAGGGGTTCTTCGACGGCGTCTTGAACGAGCGCTGGAAGCCGAAAAGGCAGCGGACAAAATAAATAAGAGCGCCCGGCTTCTTGAAGAAATCACGACTTTATCGGTCCAGCTCGGTGATTACGACAGAGCGTTCGAGTACATGGAAAAGGCCGCCGCTAAGTACGTTCTGTTTGCGGCCCAGATGCCTGTAGATCCGTATCTCGACCCCGTCCGTTCAGATCCGCGTTACAAGGCGATCCTCGCGCGGACATGGAACCTTCACGGCGGCAACTATTGAGGAACCGCCAACAGCCGAGATCAACAACGGCCGTCAGGGGCATCAGTGACGCAAGGGCGTGCGCGTCGAAAAATAAATATCGAGGTTACCGGCGGGCCCGTTTAGATTCGGCCTGCTGGATGCAAAGAACAACGCGCGATCGGCGGAAGTCAGCATCGGGTTGACATCCAGGTACCCTTCGGTATTCACTGTCGGGCCAAGGCTCTCGGGCGCCGACCAGTTTTCGTAGACGCTCGACCGTGTCGAGACCCACAGGTCGAACATGGTCGCATCCCCCGTCAGGTTCGGACGATTTGAGGTGAAAATGATCTCCAGACCGTCCTCTCTCACCCAGAAACAGGTTTCCGTCGAAGCGGTGTTCAATTCGAAAATATTGACGGGCGATGCAAACCCACTCTCCGTGATCTCGCTTTCGTAAATGTCCGGGCCGCCAAACCCGCCAGGCCGGCCGCTCGAGAAAAACAAATTTCCGTTTCGATGCCGGTCGCCGAATTGATACTTCGCAGCCACCTCGTTGTATGGCGTATTTATCACCGTGCCAAGATTCACGGGATCGCTCCAGCCGAACTCGTCATTTGTGCGTTTTCGAACGATCGCCCAGATGTCCGTACCACCTTGACTACCGCTCTGCCGGTCGCTCTGGAACAAAATAATTCTCCCGTCCTCGGATATGCTGCGCATCCGCTCCGTAGACGCCGTGTTTATCCGCGGTCCGAGGTTGACCGGCTCTCCCCAGGGAGCTTTTTTATTCTGCCGCCGCGCGACCCAAATGTCCTCGCCGCCGAAGGTTCCCGGTCGGTTCGATGTGAAATAGAGAGTTCTCTCGTTGTTCGTAAGGACCGGAACATTATCGTCGAATTCCGTATTGATCGGCGGACCGACATTGGTGGGTGCCGACCAGTCGGAGAACCCGGTTCCCCTCCGACTCTGCGCATCAGTTATAAGGTTCGCCGAAAAGCTCCAAAGAACAATTGCTGCGAGGGCGACGGTTGTCCGCATTTTTATCTCCTCCGAAAGAATTTTAAGGAAGATAGCAGATTCAATCGAAAATGTATCGAAAAAAGTCTCCCATTTTTCTCGGAAATTTCTCGTTGAGTGCGAAATTAGGCGCTTTTACTCGATTCTCCTCCAGATGGCCGCTTCAGTATCAGACGGCCGGGCGGCCCGGCGTAGTATTCGAGCAGATCAAAATTGCGCAGCTCTGCTACATATACATTTACTAAAGAAACTTTGGAGCTAACCAACGGAATCCGCCAACAGAGCCGTCACCTACTTCTTCCAAACGAATTCCCTGAACAGATTGAATGCGGCATTGAAGCCAAGCGAGATCGTCCCGCTTCGCACACCGTGCTTCCAGTTGTAACGATCGGGATACCATGTTTCGTAAGCAATAACGCTCGACGCGTAAGCCCCGGCTACGCGAGGGAAACCAAAAACGCGTTTGCCGTTCCGATCGCGAGCGGTGACAGGCGAAATCAACGCATTGCGAACTCGCTCGCCAACGCTCTTGCTATTACTCCGGTAGAAATGACTATCGAGCTTGAACGCTTCATCGAGGCCGTAGGTTGTCGTCTGCTTGATCGCGTTCTTTCCAAAATTGGATGCGACACGCCGGCCGAAACCTTCCCATTTCGTTCCCCACTCCGCCGGAGAATTACTCCAGGTCGAGATGCCCCCCGTCGCCGCCATTTTTCCAAGAGCGAATGGGCCGACGATGCTGTTCATGAAACGCTTGCGGCGTGTTACGGCTTTAGGGCGAGTGTAGACATTTTGCGCTGGCGGCATCTTGAAATCGGGCCGTGGGTGCGCCGGGAGATTCGTATACCCGGGATTGGAAACCGATGTGCCGACATTTCCAGTCGGGGTGGGACTAGGCTCCTGTGCGACTGCAATTGACGCGGCTGACAAAAGAGCCACGATTAACAAATACGATTTCATCTACCTCCTCCCTTGATCGATCTATCTACGAGTTCTTTAACATCGGCTTCAGCTCTTTGTATATGTTCGCCATCATGATCTTCGTTCCCTCGGCATTCGGGTGAATTCCATCGGCTTGGTTCAGTTCCCTTTTGAGCGCGATGTTCTCCAGCAGGAACGGAAGATATGCGACGTCGTGATCGTTTGCGAGATCCGGAAACGCGCCTGAATAATCGCGCTGATATTCAGCACCCATAGTCGGCGGTGCCAACATCCCGCAGAGTAGTACCTTAACGTTCTTCGCTTTCGCCTTCCGGATGATCTGGTTCAGGTTCGACTTCATCTTGGCAACTGAAAGCCCGCGAAGCAGGTCGTTCGCACCGAGCTCGAGGATCAATATCTGGACCCCTTCCTGTTCGAGGGCCCAGTCTATCCGTTCCAATCCGCCGAGGCTCGTATCACCCGAGACACCTGCGTTTACAACCTCATAATCATAGCCATCAGCTTTGAGCTGTTCTTGAAGAAGGTATGGGTATGACTCCCGTTCCGTAAGGCCGAATCCTGCGGTCAGACTGTCGCCGAATGCAACTATCTTCGGCCGACTCGTGGAGATCTCGGGCGTTTTTAGCGGCCGATTGGGAGAGGATTCCAGTTCGCTCGGACGCTCGTCACCGCCACACCCGGCGAGCAGTGCGGCCGAAAATATGAAACTAAGCAGTGCTGTATATCGAATAATATTTTTCATTCTCAATAAATATTATGCTACGTGATTTAGTAAGATTTGGATGCATAACTTTCGTGAAAAGTAGGATCGGGTTTCCCGCCTGTCCGCCATGGCCGGTTGCGGAACCTGCCTCAACTCTATGATTCAACTCAACGCCGTAACCAAAACCGTTCGTTCCGGCACCGAAGATCTGACGATACTTTCCGATGTTTCTCTCGACATCGCTGAAGGACAATTCGTCGCCCTTACCGGTGCGTCAGGCAGCGGAAAATCTACCCTGCTCGGTTTGATCGCCGGTCTCGACGCACCGACATCGGGGACGATCACGCTGGACGACGACGAGATCACGAGCATGAGCGAGGATGGTCTTGCCGAGATCAGAAGCTCAAAGATTGGTTTCATCTTTCAATCGTTCCACCTGATCCCGAGTTTGACCGCGTTCGAGAATGTCCTGATCCCGATGGAGATCAGAGGCGTCCGCGGAGCGAAGGACCGAGCCCGGCAACTGCTTCGCGATGTTGACCTAACAGATCGAGGGCATCACTATCCGTCAGAGCTTTCCGGCGGCGAACAGCAGCGAGTCGCGATCGCGCGTGCATTTGCGAACGCACCGAAGTTTCTCCTTGCCGACGAGCCGACCGGCAATCTCGATTCAAAAAATGGTCAGCATATTTTCGAATTGATGACAGACCTTCATAAACAGAGCGCCGTGACGCTCGTACTCGTCACGCACGATCACGCACTGGCGTCCGAGGCTCAACGACGAATTGTTTTAAAGGACGGTCGGGTAGTGAGTGATGAGTGACAAGTGACGAGCAGGAAAGCTCACTGTCGTCGCTCTCTTGCTCGTCACTCGTCACTCGACACTCGTCACTCATCACTCCTTTTCCTATGCGCTTCATATTCAATCTGACCCGACGCGAAATTCGCTCCTCATGGCGGCGGCTCCTCTTTTTCTTTTTGTGTATCGCGCTTGGCGTCGGGTCGGTGGTCGCACTGCGTTCGTTGATACAGAATTTGACGCAAGCGGTCGGCACCGACGCGCGGGCGCTGATGACGGCGGACATCGAGGTAAGCTCGACCAACGACTTCACTCCGACCGATGTCTCGAATATCGAATCTGTGATTAAGGCCTCCGGGATCGTCGACAGCCGCAACGAAGCGATAACAACGTCTTCAATGGGCCGCCCGTCGGACGCCGCGAATCAGAGTGTAAGACTCGTCGAATTGAAGGGCATCGAGCCGCCGTTCCCATTGGTCGGAAGGTTCGAGCTTGAGGACGGAACTCCGTTCGATTTTTCCTTGCTCGCAAATGGCGGAGCCGTCGTCGCGCGGATCCTGCTCGAAGACCTGAAAGTCGGAGTCGGAGACCGCATACGGATCGGCGAAGGCGAATTCCATATCCGTGGCGTATTCGATCAAGAGCCCGGCGGCACGAGTGGTTTTAGACTCGGTGCGCGGGTATTTATCGAGAAGAAAGCATTCGACGACGCGGGCATAACCCGAAATGCAAGCCGCGTGCGTCGCCGCATCCTGTACCGCACAACGGAAAACCCGACCGAGCTCGTTCGTCAACTCCGCGATTCGTTAAAGGGCACGACTATCAACGTGCAGTCGTACCGTGAAACTCAGGAAAACCTGGGAGAACAGTTCGCCCGAACCGAAAATTATCTTTCCCTGACAGGGCTCTTGATCCTAGTACTCGGCGGGATCGGCGTCTGGAACGTCGCCCGCGCTTTCGTCGAGCAGAAGCGTAGGACGGTGGCCGTCCTCAAGTGCTTGGGGGCGAGCGGCGGCCGTATCATCACGGTCTACCTTTTGCAGATCCTCACGCTCGGGCTCGTCGGCAGTATCTTCGGTGTCCTTTTCGCCCAACTCGCACTGTGGTTCGTTCGATGGCGATTTGTCGAAACGCTGCCGGAAAACATGACGTACTCGGTAAACCTTTCGACCGTCTCGCAGGGGATGATCCTGGGTGTCATGATCTCGCTGCTTTTTTCTGCGTTGCCGCTGCTGCAAATTCGGAATATCAAACCGAAGCTGCTTCTTCGTGATGAGAACAACACGAGCATTCGCAAGCTCGATCTCACGAAATGGATTTTTGGCGTAGTGTCACTTCTCGGACTTCTCGGACTCGCTGTCTGGCAAGCCGGCTCGCTACGGATCGGAGCTTTTTTTCTTGGCGGTCTTGCCGCTTCATCCGGAGTGCTCTACTTGACGGCGTTGATCCTGACGAAAATCTTGAGCCGGTTGCGGAGCTTCGGCCCGTTCGCCCTGGGCCAGGCGATCAACTCTCTCTATCGTCCCGGCAATCAAACCCGAACCATTCTGCTCGCCGTCGGACTCGGAGCCTTCGTCGTTCTCGCGGTGCAGTCGCTGCAGTCAAACCTAGTCCGTGAGTTCGACTTTACACGCAATCAAAGACTACCGAGCTTGTTCTTTGTAGATATTCAGAAGAGTCAGATCGAGAGTCTCGAGCAGCTTATCGATACTCGAATCGGTGAAAAGGCCGAAGCGATACCGACGGTTCGTGCGCGGATCTCGCACGTAAACGGTGAGCCTTTCGATTTTGGTTCCCGCGAAACACGTCAGCAGCAGGGCCAGATCGGACGCGAATTCGCGGTCACCTACAGGCCGAACCTGGACAGGAACGAAGCGGTCATCAGCGGAGTCTGGTGGCCTGCAGACCCGGGTGACGTACCCGAGGTTTCGGTGGAGGAAGAAATGGCAAAGCGGCTGAATGTCGGTCCCGGCGATTCGCTGACATTTGATATTTCCGGCCGCAAGATCACGGTTCGCGTTGCGAATATCCGAAAGCTCGACCTTCGAAACACACGGACCGCGTTCGTTTTCGTTTTCCGGCCCGGCGTACTCGAGAAGGCTCCGCAGACTTTCGCTGCGACAGTTCTGAAACGCGTCGGCGCGACCGACCGGCAGCGGCTGCAGCGAGAGGTGCTGGACATATACCCGAATGTGCAGATCTTCGACGTCGCCGACATCGTGGCGACCGTACAGAAGCTGGTCGGCAATTTCGTTCTTGCTATCTCTTTCGTCGGAAGCTTTGTGATCCTCAGCGGGATTCTGATCTTGATCGGCTCGATCGCGCTTACAAAGTCACAGCGTATCTACGAGAATGCGATCATGAAGACCCTCGGCGCAAAGCGGCCGACGCTAACCGCGATCCTGCTTTTCGAATACGGATTGCTCGGCCTGCTTTCCGGGTTGATCGGTGCAGGTTTTGCCGTACTGATGTCGTTCGCGGTGAGCCGTTTTGTCCTACAGATAGATTGGGAATTTGAGCCGCTGCTTACTCTGACTGGAATTCTCGCGACGGCGGGGCTCGTAATGCTCGTCGGAACCGCGGCCAGTTTCGACGTTCTCTTTCGCAAGCCGCTTGCAACTCTCCGGTCGCAATAGCATCGCTCCGATCTATTTACGGGTTGAACGGATGACCGGCAAGTACGGTACGCATATTCACCTGGCTGTGAAGAGTTTCGAGATAGGCTCCAAAGCGGTGGAGGATGGGTACGATGTCCTTCTTTTCCGTCGTAACGAAAATTTCTTCGGCGAATCGTTCTAGTGTTTCGCGGTCTTTGTGAAAGAGGAACGCTACGGTCCGATCCAGAAATTCGTGGAGATCAGCGGTAGCCTTGGCGAGATGCTTTTTATCCGGATTCTGTTCCGCCGCCTTCACGCTCTCTTTGACCTGCCATATGCGAAGACGCAACTCTAAGGATTGTTCAAGCTTCGTTCTGAAGTTCGGAAACAGGTCGGCCGGCTTTAGTTCAGGATCAATTACCCGTGCAAAATCAGCGAGGATCTGTCGAAAGCTGTCGCTCAATAGCTCGCAGGCTGTTTCGACTCTAGCAAAAACTGAGGGAACGGGACGCACACCCACCAGACCAGTGAGCTCCTGCGTGTAAACCTTCTTCAACTCGAGAGCCGCCGTATACGAAGCGCTGTCGAGAGAGTCGAACATTGCGGCCTCCTCATCGGGAAATCGGGAGAGCCTGTTGTCGATGTGCGAGATCAGCTCCTGAGTTTGTTCGTAGACTCGAGAAAAGATCAGGAGGGCGGGCTTTAAAGGCTCATCGTTCTTTAACATTCCCTGCACCACGCCGAGCAGACCGAGGATCGCGCCGAATTGCGGCAGGATCACTTTAAGGTCCACCTGATCCGCAAACGGGATGGGTCTATCCGACAACATCCGCCGGAGATCTGCCGGGAGAAAGTTCTCGCCCATTCCCTGCAAACCATCGATCAGCTTTTGGTAGACAGGAGAAGACTTTAGGGCATCGCTAAGCGTCGCACTCCAGCTCCGCCAATCGCCAAAATTCAGGTCGCCGGATGAGAGAATGCTCTCATTCAAAACGATCACATCACGCAGTAGCAGAGCGAACGAGTCGAGATCCGCAGCCTCGAAGGTATTGTCTGACGACGCATCGATCCTCTCCTGCCGTGTATGCCCGGCCACGGCTTTCCGCAGCCGAAAATTTAGCTTCGAGCTTTGCAGCAGGGCGGCCCGCGTTAGCCGGCACTCCCTGGCCCAGTTGCGCAGCGGAGATCCAGCGTTGCTTTTCTCAGCGAATGCACTGCCGCCTGTAGTCAGGAAGCTGTCAAGCCCCGAGAGCCATACGCCTAATTCGAAAGACAGTTCTTCAGGATCGAAGACCGCGATGATCGACGACTCCTGCAGTTCCTCATTGCCGTCCGAGAAAAGCGCGATCGGGTTAAATAGTGGAGTTTGATTAGAAGCTAGTTCCAACTGGGGATTCCTCTCTATCGGCTGAAGGTAAGGCGGGACAGCGAACAAATTCGCCAACTATTTTATACAATTAAACGCAGTAGATTAGCAATAGAAACTTTATTCGCGCTATCACACGCGCATCCACGATGGTCGACACGAAAGGCAAGATAGAGTCGCTCCTACTGGCAACGGGAAACCTCGGTAAGATCCGTGAGATGAAAGAGCTGTTCGGCGGTCTTCCAGTCGAGCTCAAAACTCTCAAGGATTTTCCAGAGCTTCCTCCAGTCGACGAAACCGGTATCACCTTCCGGGAAAATGCCGAGCTCAAGGCGACGGCTTATGCTCTGCATACGGGCGAATTGTCGATAGCTGACGATTCGGGGCTCGAAGTCGAGGCTCTCGGCGGTGCACCCGGCGTCTACTCCGCTCGCTTTGCCGGGGAAGGTGCGGCGTACGAGACCAAGATGGCGCAATTGCTTGACCAGCTTGCATCGACTGGCGACGCCACCCGGCGGGCAAGGTTCGTGTGCGCGATGGCGATCGCAGCTCCGTCAGGACAGATCGTAACGGTCAGAGACGGAGTCTGTAACGGGTTCGTTGCTCAGGGCCCCCGCGGATCGGGCGGCTTTGGCTACGATCCTATATTTATACCTGAAGGCTTTGTCCATACATTCGGCGAACTGGACGCGGGTGTGAAGCGGCATATTAGCCATCGATCTAAGGCCGCGAAGATGATAATGCGATATTTGCTTGATTTTATCGCGGTTTGACTTGACCTAAGCATTTTTCGCCAGTAAAATTCGACACTTGAACCGTTTCTCAGTTGAAACGTAACGGGGCGTAGCACAGCCTGGTAGTGCGCACGGTTTGGGACCGTGAGGCCGCAAGTTCGAATCTTGCCGCCCCGACCATAAGCGGGTCGATCGCCGGATCATTTCCATTCTGCTGCTGTTTCTTGCAGACATCAGTTCGCAAAAAGAAAGTATTCATAATCACACATCACTTTGGAGGTTAATTAAACTATGGCTCGTATGACTCAATCTGAGATCGTCAACACATTGGCTGAATCGTCAGGGCTCAAGAAAGCGGAAGTTAAAAGCATGTTCGACGCGATCGCCGAACTCGCCGTTAGCGAAGTAAGAACGAACGGCGAATTCACTCTGCCCGGCTTCGGGAAGCTGGTAAAGGCTACTAGAAAAGCTCGCGAAGGTCGCAATCCGGCCACCGGTGCCGTTATCAATATCCCCGCGAAAACGACCGTCAAATTCCGTCTCGGAAAGACGATGAAAGACGCCGTCGGAAAGTAGAACGAATCCAGCATTTATAGTTGAGATCCGGTCCATCTCATGGGCCGGATCTCGACGTTTAAAGGCTCTTCAAAATATTTCGTGACAAACCTGTGCCCTTTCTGTTAACATTTCGTTACAAAGTTGGTTAGCGTTCGGAATCCCTCATTTATTGCAACGTTGAAATCGAAATTTTCAACCAAACTTCGGGAATTTGCGGGTTTTACTGTGGTTTCCTAGGGATTCGGCCGTTCCAGCCGAGGAATTTTTAAGGGGTAGTTTACCAAAAGGAGAGCAAAAAGTGGCAGCAGCTAAACTTATGACATTGCAAGATAGGATCTTGCAAATTGATCACATTCAAGCGCGCCGGTACTCGAAGTTGACCGGGGATGCGATGGAGATAGCGACGCAGGGCATTATCCGGCATCTTCGTGCTTGCGCACGTATGGAAGTAAATCCGGACGCGTCGGCAGTCCGCGAAATTATTGACGATGCCTTGAACGGCAGGCGGGTTTTTGCCGAAACGTCAAACGACTTATTAGCCGCTTAAGATTTATTTATTTTTTGCAATACATACGCCGCTTCTTCGGAAGCGGCTTTTTTGTTTTATGTGGTGTACGGCCAAAGCCCGTCACTCACCTTGATGTAATCCGACCCGTACCGCTTTAAGACTGAGCCGATACAGCGTGTATTTGCCAATGACTTCCCCATCATCTCGCTCGTACCACTGGTCGAGTTTTCTAAGATCGGTTTGCGCTTCATTGTTTATGACCGCGTACGAGAGTATCGGATTTGCGGCCGTCACGGCATTGAAGGTCGCACGATAGACCCGATATTCCTCAACCGCATGAGCTATCTCTCCATACGTAAGCGGTTTTGCTTCGCTGCTCAAGCGGCCGGTGTGTCGCCCCCAGCCGAAAAGTGCGATCTGAGCAACGAAGTCGTTTTTAAGTGAGTAATCCAGAGCTCGTTCGTCAGCATTCAAATAATAAAGAAACTGAAAATATCGTTCCCTGTTCTCGACCCACGTCATACCCGCGAACACGTGCTGATGCCGCGCCCAAAGTACGTTCTGGGGAACGACGCTCGGCAGGTCATCTGACTGGATCATGTCATACGCCAGCACGGTCTCCCGGTGCGGGTCAGCGCTCTCACGAGCGAGTTCTTCAAGCCGTCTAGCCACCGGCAAAGCGAGGTCGCGTTCGATATTTGCGGCGTCAAGAACACGAACGGTGTAGCGACACTCGACGAACCCCCAGAGTATCGCGAGTGCGGCAAGCGATGCACACACGATCTTTGGACGTATGCCAGCGGAATTCAAACGGCCTCGCAGAAACAAGCCGGCAGTTACAACGAGAGCGAGCGCCGCGACATAGTTACCAATGAAGACTTGATAATGGATCGGCTGAAGTGAGCGCCCGGTTACGATCTGTTGATTGAAGACAACGATCGGAACGAGAGCTAGAGAGACTGCGAACGACGTTGATCGATCGCTGAGATCGATCATCTTCTTGGTCACGCCGATGGCAATCATGAAAAGGCATATGATGCTGATGTACTCCGGCATCCGCAAGAGATCGGGCGCGCGTGTATAGACCAGCAACTGAACGTCGTCCATTGTCTCCGAGCGTCTTGAGAGAAGCCACGCGTAAGGCAAGAGCGATAGAACGCAACCCGCACCAAGAGCGACCAGTAACTTCAGATCTCTCTTGTATCCATCTGGTCGCAAGACCAAAATCACCGCGAATAGACATGCGAGCCAGGCTGCCGCCGTTGTCCAAATGTAGAAGTAGGAAAAAACGGTGTACGCGAAGCAGGCTATGCCGCCGAGGATTAGTAATGCGGACTGCGGAGTGCGGAGTGCGGAATCTTTGAGGAATGCGGAGTGCGAAGGCAAACCTACCTCAAACTCCGATAAGGCCTCCCCGCTGTCAGACTCAGCCGAGACGAATTCCGCATTCCGCGTTCCGCGTTCCGCATTTCCGAGAGGTTCCGCATTAGACAGGAGCTTCCAGACAACCGCGAATAACGCGAATACGGCCGCTATCGCCATCGCCGGAATATAGCGCCGAAAACCCGGAAAGTAAGGATATGAAAATCCGTCGAAAAAGACCTCCGGCATTGCACCTTCACCCGCGGCGAGGGCCCCGCCGGCGAACACGATAAGCGAACCCGCCATGCCGTACCAGTTGCTTCCGGTCATTCTAGCAACTAGCCAGAACGCGGCGAGCGCGGCCAGAAACCCCGCGATCGCTCCTGACAGCGTCATAGCCCATGGCGTGCCGACGCCGAGGATCCGCGCCGGAATGGCGATCGAGTATGGAGCCGCAAATTGAATTGAAAATAATGACTCCGGTTGAGGATCTTCTGGCGTGTCGTCGCGGCCCGAATACGGATCGTTCTTACGTGGCCGCCCGTCGATCAGCGCACGAATATACGACGCATATGCGACCTCGTCGATATCGTTGTAGGCATAATGACCGTTCCACTCCGACCCGCGCAGGTAGAACATATTTAGCTGCGGGTAGAGACAAAAAATTGCAAGGAATACAGCGGCGACAATGCCGAAGCGCCAGCGAAGCTTCATAAAGAATTGAAAGCTTAGCATGCGAACCGTTAATCGTGAATAGTGAATCGTGAATCGCGTCGATGCTTCGTGGCTAGCCTCACCATATACGATCCGCATTACCGGAGGGGTTCGTCCGTGTTAACATCTCACAAACGGAGATGACGGTTATGAAGTTCACGTTCTTCCTCTTGCTTTTGCTCGGATCGCCATCCTTTCTTCTCGCCGGCGAGCTCGAAGAAAATAACAAAGCTCTTGCCCGGCGTTTCTACGAAGAAGTCTGGTTTAAGAACAACCCTGCGACCGTTGACGAACTGTTTGCTCAGACCTACGTCGCGCACGATACTGGCGATAGAAAGAACTCGATGGAGCCGGCTGATGAGCAGAAAAAAATAGCCGCTTTCTTTTGGGAGCGCGGAACGATGACCGGTTCGATCGATTATCAGATCGCCGAAGGCGACCTCGTCGCAACACGTTGGCAGTGGTATTTCAAGCCGAATGTCTGGTGGATGAAGCTTCTCGGCGGCGAGGAGCACATACCGATCATCAACGTCTTTCGCGTCCGCGACGGCAAGATCGTCGAGGTATGGAACCACCGGCACGACATCGATACTGGGCAAGCCAATTTCATTTTCGTTAAAGGCCTTGTCGTCGGGCTGATCCCAGCTCTCGCTCTGCTCGTAGTGGCATTTATGCTTTGGCGAAAACTTCGCAAGGCTCGACGCGATCCCGTTGAAGCTCGCGCGGAATGATAATATTTTTAGAGAACGTTTTCTGCATAGCAAAGGAACGGACCTTGTGAAGCCAACAAACATTAACGATCCGGAATATTTCCATAAGGTAGTGGATTGCCAGTATGCGTGTCCTGCTCACACGCCGGTGCCGGAATACATCCGCCTGATCGCCGAAGGTAAATACACCGAGGCGTATATGATCAACTGGGATTCGAATGTATTTCCCGGAATCCTCGGACGCACCTGTGATCGCCCATGCGAGCCGGCGTGTCGCCGCGGACGCATCGATGAAGAGCCGGTAGCCATCTGCCGTTTGAAACGCGTGGCCGCCGACAATAAGGACGACGTCAAACATCTGATGCCGCAGGCACCGTTCAAACCGAACGGTAAGAAGGTCGCATTGATCGGAGCTGGACCCGCGTCGCTGACGGTTGCCCGCGACCTCGCGCCGCTTGGCTACGAGATCCATCTCTTCGACGAACAGTTCAAAGGCGGCGGGTTCATGCTAAGCCAGATACCTGCATTTCGTCTGCCAGAAACGGTGCTCGATGAAGAAGTAAATTACATTCTCGATCTTGGCATTCACACGCACTTCAAACATTACGTTTCGTCGCTGAAGGAAGTCCTCGAGCAGGATTACGACGCGGTATTTGTCGGCACCGGCGCTCCGCGTGGTCGCGAGTTGAAAGTTCCCGGCCGCGAAGAGGGTGCAGCGAACATACACATCGGCATTAACTGGCTCGGCAGCGTCGCGTTCGAACACACGAGCAAGATCGGCAAGAACGTCATTGTCCTCGGCGGCGGAAACACCGCGATGGACTGCTGCCGCACGGCTCGACGCGTCGGCGGTGAAGACGTCAAGGTCATCGTCCGCTCGCCGTTCGCCGAGATGAAGGCATCGCCATGGGAAAAGGAAGATGCACAGCACGAAGACATCCCGATCATCGACAACCATGTTCCGAAGTCGTTCGTGATCGAGTACGAGGATGGTGAACCGCAGAGACGCGGAGACGCAGAGAAAGATTTGTCAGTACCACCTGCGGTAGCG